>JBJFBR010000039.1:0-4038 GCA_051888545.1 Oscillospiraceae bacterium | reverse complement strand
ATACCTCATCGTCATTGATTGTGCACTTAATTCCGGGGATACGTGTATCCCAGTCGGATTTTTCAATCTCGTCAAGAAATCTGTCTTCATCATCGACATTTATTTCATATCCGTCATACCACTTTAGCTCAATTTCTCCGTATCTTCCTATTATCAAAAATTTACCGAAGTATGCAGCTATCTGCGACAAAATCTCACGCATTGTCATTCCTGACAGATAGTCGATATTTACATCAAAATCAATTTCTATAGCTGTCAAATAGCTATCATCACTTGATATTAATTTGTCCCCGTTGCTGTCACAAAGATAAAATTCTTCCCAAATTGGTGTGTCTGCACCAATTCTATCAGCAATTTCGTCAATTAACACAGTAGCACGGATCCAGCCTGATTTACTGCTGATATATGCTCTGTTGCAATTTACAAGCAAATCTGAAAATTCGATCTGTGTATAATCAGAATATTTTTTGCAGCTTACAATCTTGTATACCCCAAATGGAATATTGAAATCAAATATATTAAAAAACAGTGAGAACTGCATTCCTTTAGTAATTGTCTCATCAGTAATAATCTTGGATTCGCCCTGTGCAGATATAACACTGCCAAAGCATGGGTGACTGTCTTTTGATGTTCCTAGATTTATTTTCAGATCACCTATTTCCGTAATCGTAAAATCGCTAAATTCAGCAGATGCAGTAAATGTTCTTCCTGTGGTCATTACTGCATCTGCCAATTCCTTTACTGCCGGGTTATACATGTAATCACCTCACACTTCAATCAATTCAAACGATACATTTTCATATATTGCTGTGTCACTATAATGAGATTTTACATTCTCAAATCGTTTAATTGTATAAGAAAATGTTCCTGAACCAACATAGAAATTCTTAGTAATTGATGGATTATTATATTCGTTAGGCAAACATAAACTAACACTATGTATCGATTGCAAATTATTAACAGCATTGTTTATGATATCAAACTCTTCTTGTGTGCATCTAATTCGCTTATACTGAACATCATACTTTATTGCTTTAATGTCTCCGACAAACTTACCGGTTGATGATATCCTACCAGCATTTTGTGACCAAATTGTCTGTGGCGTAATAGTTAATCCTGATTCGTCAGCAGGGGGTAGCACTACACCATCAATTATTATGTCTGTATATTTGCTCAAATTTACCACCTCCTACACAGTAACCAGCATCGGATTTTTACCCGTTTTTCTGATTTCCTGTTTATTTATTCGTACCATTTTCTTATGTAACTTCTGACCGTCTAATTCTACAGTATAGTGTATTACTATATCGCCTCCGCCGTATCCGGATTCAGATATTGCCTCTTTGACAGCCTGTTTCATGGTGCTGAGCGGTGATACTACCTCAGTTTCACGCTTGTTGTCGCCCAGCACTGCAAGGAACTCTCCGTAATTTGCAGGAACAACTGTTCCGGTTGCAAGTTTCGGAATCTGTGGAATTGGTATAGGGTCATATTCCCAAAATCCATCAAAAGGTGTATGTCCGAAAAGACTTATATCATGGATGTCATTCAAAACCCCATTCAAAAACTCAAGAGGCTTTCTGATGACCCAGTTAATTCCGTCCAATAGCTTATTTACAACTGTAGTAAACACGCTTGATATACCCTCTTTAATTCCTTTGAACATTTTTCCGCCCGAAGAAAATACATCTTGTACCTTGCCCCAAGCCTTTGAAAAAATGTCCTTGAACCAGTCTGCAACTGCAGTAAAAGGCTTTTTGATAGCAGACCAAACAGAGCTAAAAAAGTCTCCGACCTTAGAAAATACATTTTTTATACCATTCCAGGCACCGGTAAATACACCTTTAAACCAACCTGCAACTGATGAAAAAATCGACTTGATTCCATCGTACCAAGTGCCCAAAAAATCTTTTAGTGTGTTCCAGCCAATTTCAAAAGGTCTTATAAAAGCGCAATAAAATATATTCTTTATTGCATCCCATGCAGCTGACCAATCTCCACTAAAGACAGATTTAAAAAATGTAATAATCCCTGCCAAGATATCAATAATATTGCCTATTCTGTCAATAAAACTACCTACGATTACTTTAGCAAAATTAAATACAGTCTCAATAACTGGAAGTAAATATGCTTTAAGATAGCTTATAACTATCCCCAATACATCAGATATACCTTCGATAACAGTCCGTATCTGGGGTGCATGTTCATTTATTTTTTGAGTAATCATATCAAAGATTTCTGACACCTTGTTCATCGCTACAACAATTATGTCATTAATTAAATGAACCAAAGGCATGATAACCTTATCATTGATATATGACAAACTATCTTTAACTGGTTGGAGTAATGCGCTGATAGTTCCCAACGCAGATTGAAAAGCATTAAAGACTGCCGGCGTAGTATCTTCTATAACAAGCTTCAGTGTTGGCAGTACAAAGCCGTCAATTAACTCTGTAAGCATGTCACTTATCTCATCTATAATAGGCTTTATACTTAATATAAGATCTTTAATTCCTGTCAATAGAGGTGATAAATTCAGCTCGCTTGCCCATTCCGATGTTGCTTGCGTAACATCTCCAATAGCTCCTAATATACTATTGATAATATCGAATATGGCTTGTATTATTGCTTTGCCGGTATTGTTTTCGTCCCAAGCTTTTTTAAAGTTATTAATCAAGTTTGTAACGGTATTATTAATATTAGTCAAAATATCAAGAATACATCCGCAAACTTCTTCGCCTGTTTCGTTATTCCAAATATACCTAAAATCAGCTGCAATTGTATGTATAATTTCCAGTACAGAATTAAACAAGTTAAGAATTGATTGTATTAGCCGTTCGCCCCTGCCATTTTCATTCCATGCATTTTTTAATGCTGTTACAATATCACCGATAATATTCTGTATATCACTGAACAATATCAACAGATTTGTGACAAGACGCTCGCCTGTTCCGTTTTCCCAGACTTTCTCGAAACTATCACCGATTGATCCTATCAAATCTTTAATAGATTTAAATGCATATTTTATGCTTGTAATAACTTTCGCTCCCGTTTTGTCCCACGCTTGCTTTATAGGGTCAAAAATTTTTTGTAAATCAGTTTTAACAGCATTCAAAAATCTTTTTATTTTACCGTTTGCCTCTGATGTATCAATGTTAGCCTTTGTATTTATGCTGTTGCCATATTGCCCAGTGTTAATATCAGTTGATAAACTGCTACTACCCTCTGTATCCGATTGGTCATCTGACAGTTTTGTAATTTTGTCAAATCCTGCAAGCTGTTTTTCATTCGACTTTTGTGCTTTTTTCGCACTATCTGCCATGTCGTCATAGCTATCAGCAGCATCTGCTGCATTGTCTGCAAGATTAGATGTGTCTTCATTTAATACCCCTGCCGAACTTGTATCCTGTTGCATTTTTACGCCAAACACATCAGCAATAGCTTGTGCCGCACGTCCGGCAACATCAATAAGACTTGACAAAATTCCATTTAATTTCTGCAATACTGGCAACATAGCATTCATAATTACAGAACCAACAGTGCTGCCAAGCTCTTTGAACTGCTCCTGAAGTATTCTTGTCTGATTCGCCCAGCTGTCAGATGTCTTTGAAAAATCGCCCTGGGCAAGTGCTGTCTGAGACATTACATAGTTATAACGCAATTGGACTTTTTCTGCCTGCGTCATTTCAGATGTTGATTTAGAAATGCCCTGAGACAAAGCGTAAGCCTGCAAATTTGCGTCCGTCATTACAATGCCAAACTGCTTAAGGGTTTCTGTTTCACCTGTGAAAATGGATTTCAGCGCCGTTGACGCAACGTCTTGCGAAACGTTATAGAATGATGCCATATCAGCTGACAATCCAGTCAGCGAAATAGCCATATCACTAGCATTGTCTTGTGCTAGTCCCATTCCGCTTGCCATTGCCATAAAGGTTGAACCTGTCTGTTTTGCCGCAAGTTTTGAAATGCCAAACTGTTTTATAGAGTTGTTTGCGAACTCTTCCATTTTGTATGACATAGAGCCGAATGCTGTATCAA
>JBJFBR010000038.1:17450-23940 GCA_051888545.1 Oscillospiraceae bacterium | reverse complement strand
CCCTGAGGAGGAACATTTGAAACTGTACCCTCAATAATTTTAAGCAATGCTTGCTGAACACCCTCACCGCTTACATCTCTTGTAATTGATACATTCTCACTCTTTCGTGAGATCTTATCAATTTCATCTATATAGATTATACCATGAGATGCAGCTTCAACATCATAATCAGCCGCCTGAATCAAACGTGTAAGTACGTTTTCAACATCATCACCTACATATCCGGCTTCAGTAAGGGTTGTTGCATCGGCAATAGCAAACGGAACATTAAGCAACTTTGCCAGAGTCTGAGCTATCAAAGTCTTACCGGTTCCTGTTGGTCCTAAAAGCAAAACATTACTTTTCTGGATTTCAACATCATCTGTTGAACCGCTTTCCTTACTATCATTTAATGAAAGGATACGCTTATAATGATTATAAACAGCAACAGAAAGTGCAACCTTTGCATCATCCTGACCTATTACATATTCATCAAGAAAAGCCTTAATTTCCGCCGGCTTTTTTAAATTGATTTTTGAGTTTTTTTCAACTGTTCCGTCCTGATTGTGATGCAAATTAGCTCTGGGATTGCCATTTTGTTCTGCAAGAATATCATAGCAAAATTCTACACATTCATTACAGATATTAGAACTTCCTGCAGAAAACATATTACGAACCTGTTTTTCGGTTTTTCCGCAGAAATTACATCTTTTTATCTGATCTGCCATTCAAATCAATCCTATCTCTTAGCAATTACTTTATCTATAAGTCCGTATTCCATAGCTTCCTGAGCATACATAAAGTTATCACGTTCAGTATCTATAGTAATCTGCTCAATAGATTTTCCTGTATTTTCAGCCAAAATAGAATTAAGCTTTTCTCTTGTTCTGACTAAATGGTCAGACTGAATTTTAATATCAGTACACTGACCTGAAAGTCCACCTGAAATAAGTGGCTGATGAATCATTATCTCACTGTTAGGAAGTGCAAATCTTTTACCTTTAGCACCGCTTGAAAGAAGGAATGAACCCATTGATGCAGCCATACCTATACAAATAGTGGAAACATCGCATTTAATATAATTCATGGTATCGTAAATAGCCATACCGGCGGAAATTACTCCACCCGGACTATTTATATACAAATCAATATCTTTTTCCGGATCCTGACCTTCAAGATAAAGCAACTGAGCAATTACAACACTTGCAGACGCATCATCAATCTGGTCACAAAGCATAATGATACGGTCATTAAGAAGACGAGAATAAATATCATAGCTTCTCTCTCCTCTGCTTGTTTGCTCAACAACATAAGGGACTAATGCCATAGTAAAACCTCCTAAAACGTGGTAAAACTTATTTGTTGTTAATTACTGCAGAATCCTTAATGAGATCAACAGCCTTTCCAACTGCAATATCCTTTTCAAGATCTTCTGCACGGATATAAATTTTAACTTGCTCTACAGGCATCTTATACTGCTCTGCAATCTTATCAAATTCAGTATTGAGCTCCTCTTCTGAAACTTCAATATTTTCAAGCTTTACAACTTTTTCCAAAGCAAGACGAAGCTTAACCTGCTTTTCAGCCTGTTCAGCATATGTTTTCTTAAGGTTATCAATTGTCTGACCTGAATACTGGAGATAAAGCTCAAGTGAAATGCCCTGTGAAGCAAGTCTCTGTTCAAGCTCAGAAATCATTTCATTTACTCTGTTATCAAACATAACCTGTGGAATTTCTCCCTTGGAATTTTCGATAACTTTATCAAAGATCTTACCTTCTACCAGGCTGTCAGCTTCTTTTTCAGCTCTGTCTTCAAGCTTCTTTTTAATGTCAGCTTTGTATTCATCAACTGTATTGAATTCTGTTGTATCCTTGATCAAATCATCATCAAGCTCAGGAACTTCCTTCTTTGAAATGCTCTTGAGGTTGATTTTAAATACAGCAGGAGCACCTGCCAAGGATTTTTCCTGATAATCCTCAGGGAAAGTAACATTGATATCAAAAGATTCACCGCTGTTATGTCCAACAATAGCGTCTTCAAATCCAGGAATAAACTGTCCGCTGCCGAGAGTAAGATTAAAATCTTCAGCCTTTCCGCCTTCAAAAGCAACATCATCCTTAAATCCTTCAAAGTCGATTACAACGTCATCGCCAAGTTCTGCTGCTCTGTCGTCAACAGTAACCATTCTTGCATTTCTTTCTTTAAGGTTATTAGTTTCTCTTTCAACATCTTCATCAGTTACAGCATTGACAGTTTTATCAACTTCTATACCCTTATAGTTTTCAACTTCAAGTTCAGGTTTTGTAATGCATGTAACTTTAAGGGAAACGCCTTTTTCCTTATCAACTGAAAGAACTTCACCCTGTGGGTTAGTAACAATTTCAAGGTCAGCCTCTTTAAGTGCAGCGTTTACCTCAGGAGTATACAATTCGTTAATAGCATCTTCATAGAAGAAACCTTCACCATACTCTTTTTCAATAAGCTTACGTGGAGCTTTACCCTTACGGAATCCGGGAAGCTGAATTTTCTTTCTTGCTTTGAGGTATGCTTTCTGTATAGCATTCTCAAAATCTTCAGGTGAAATTTCAATTTCCAATTCTACCTTGTTTGTTTCTACTTTATTTGTGGATTTCAAACTCATTTTCTATTCCTCCATTTTTAAATGTATCTTATTTATTATAGCATATTCTTATTTTTTTTACTAGAGTTTTTACAAATAATTGGCGTTTTGCACAATTTCACTTATATCCATTGGACAAAATTTTAAAAAATCGCCCGAAACAAGTCGATAATTTATGCCGTCACGTCTGCCGTTTAAAGCATATTCTATACCTTTTCCATGGATATGACCGTAAAAGCACCATTTTATATCATACTTATGCAAAACATCTAAAATATCATAATTACAGCTTGTTCCATAAATTGGCGGATAGTGAAGAAAAACTATCGGTGTCAGATTTTCTTTAAGCGCCGATTCAATGGACAATGTCAGTCTTTGTGCTTCTCTTTCCACAATTTTTCTGTCAGCCGGTTCAGTACTTTCATTTATCCAGCCTCTTGATCCGCATATACCAAAATCACCATATCTATAATGATTATTATGCAGAATATTTATGGTATCAAATCCGTTGGCAGCGAAAAAATTATCCATTTTATTTTTTGTGCTCCACCAATAATCATGGTTTCCCTTGGAAATAATTTTTTTGCCGTTAAGCTTGTTTATAAATTCAAAATCCTTTTTCGACTGTTCCAAGCCCATTGCCCAGGAAATATCTCCGGGAATAACAACAGTATCATCGTCAGAAACATTTTTTTGCCAATTATATTCAAGCTTTTCAACGTAATTATCCCAACCGCCAAAAATATCCATAGGCTTATTTACACCAAGAGGCAAATGAAGATCAGCAATAACAAAAAGGGACAATTTTTTTCCTCCAGACTAAAAATTAAATTAATAAAACCAAAAATCCTGCACATAATATTTATGCAACCAAAGTTGCAGAAGGAGTGATTTCAATGGAAAGTAAAATCAACGGAATTAATTGTGATGTAAGCAACTGTATTCATAACAAGAATTCTTGTGAATGTACAGCAGGTAAAATTGATGTTTGCTGCACATGCTCAAATCCTGATTGCTGTGATGAAACAGTCTGCAAGACTTTCAAAGCAAGAAGTTAATTTCTTCTAAATTTTCGATAAAGAAAGTTACCGTCTGATATAACTTATCAGACGGTACATATTTTAGATACCAAGTGATTTGAAAACGAATTCTTTCATTTCGGATTTATCAATGATTTCCTTAAATCTGATATCCTTGTCTTTTAATGCTGCAAGTGACTTTGGTACAGGAAGCTTTGAAACTTCTGCAAGTTCATTAACCAGGTCAAATTCGTCAGCATTTGTATCAGCACCAATAGCGTCAAGAACTGAGCCTGAGAACTTATATGGGCTTGCAGTTGATGCGATAATTGTCTTTGTATTGTCATTCGTTGCTTTTCTGTAATCCTGATATACCTTGACAGCAACACCTGTATGTGTATCACAGGTATAAGAATACTTATCGTAGATTTCCTTAATACAAGCCTTTGTTTCTTCATCGTTGCAGCAGCCGGCATAAAATTCATTTTTAAGAATATTCTTTACTTCTTCTGATACTTCATACTTGCCTTCTGCTGCCAATTTTCCAAACCATTCTCTGATCTGTGCATCGTCTTCACCGCATAGATGATAAAGAAGTCTTTCAAGATTGGAAGAAATAAGAATATCCATTGAAGGAGAAATGGTTTCGTGGAATGGTCTGTTCTTATTATACACTCCCGTATTGATGAAATCTGTCAAAACGTTGTTTGCATTTGACGCACAAATGAGCTTATTTACAGGCAAGCCCATTTTCTTTGCATAGAATCCGGCAAGAATATTTCCAAAGTTACCTGTAGGAACAACAATGTTGATTTTTTCGCCGAGATCAACTTCACCGTCTTTAACAAGCTGAGCATATGTAGAAATATAATAAATGATCTGTGGTGCAAGTCTGCCCCAGTTAATTGAGTTTGCAGATGAGAACATCATGCCGTTATCGCTGAGCTGTTCAGCAATTTCAGGATTAGTAAATATTGCCTTAACTCCGCTCTGTGCATCATCAAAGTTACCTTTAATTGCACAAACGCCAACATTGTTACCCTCTTGTGTTGTCATCTGCTTTTTCTGCATAGCAGAAACACCGTTATCAGGATAAAATACAAGAATTTCTGTATCCGGAACATCCTTAAAGCCTTCGAGAGCAGCTTTTCCGGTATCACCTGAAGTTGCAACCAATATTACAATCTTCTTATTAAGATTGAGCTTTTTAGCTGATGTTGTAAGCAAATAAGGCAGAATCTGAAGTGCCATATCTTTAAAAGCACAAGTTGGGCCATGCCAAAGTTCAAGCATATATGTTCCGTCAAAAAGATGTGCAATTTCTGCAATGTTGTTTGTATCAAAATTCTTATCGTTATAAGCATTGTCAACACAATACTTGATTTCAACATCTGTGAAATCAGTCAGAAATTTAGAAAAAACAAAAAATGCTCTTTCGGCATAAGTTTTATCACCCAAAGCTTTAATGTCATCAAGTGAAATTGAAGGAATTTCAGAAGGGACAAACAAGCCTCCGTCCTTTGAAATACCCTGTGCAATAGCCTGTGCAGACGATACGTTTACACTGCTGTTTCTTGTACTTTTGTAATACATAAAAAGTCCTCCATTCATTTTTGACAATATTATTTACTTGCATCAAAAGCAGACGCATAATATTTTATATGTGTAATTTTGCTGTTATTTATTTCAGCTACAGCCACATCAAATCTGCATAATTTTTCAATATTATTTTTATACAAATAAGCCTTTGCAGCAGTTATGATATGCTGTTTTTTTGCTTTAGTTATAGCCTCTTCCCCGCTCACCATGGGATTATGCTTACGGGTTTTGACTTCCACAAAAGCAATACAGTCATTTTTCTCGGCAATTATGTCAATTTCACCGCCTCTGACAGTAAAATTTCTGCATAATATTTTATAACCGTTATTTACAAGTGCTTCGGCAACAGCCTGTTCACCTATATCTCCTATTTCACGTTTAGTCATTTTTCTTTGCATAATATTTCTTTAAAAATGACGGTCTGTGAATTTCACATATGCCATATTTATCAATCATTTCATAATGAAGCTTTGTACCATATCCTTTGTGCTTTTCAAATTGATACTCCGGATATTTTTCAGCCATTTCCAACATATATCTGTCTCTTGAAACTTTTGCAAGAATTGACGCTGCTGCAATGCTTTGCGACAAAGCGTCACCATGAACAACTGTAACCGTACTTGATTTGATATCAGGTTTTTTATTGCCGTCAACAAGCACTAAATCCGGTTCAATATCTAAGTCCACTACAGCCCTTTTCATTGCCAGCATTGCACCTTGAAGAATATTTATTTCTTCGATTTCTGCAACAGTCGCATACTTTATAGAATAATATTTTGCTTTTTCTGTAATCACATCAAAAAGCTGTTCACGCTTTTTAGCTGTCAGCTTTTTGCTGTCATTGATTCCTTCAATCACAGTACCCTCATCGAAAACCACAGCTGCGGCAAAAACATCTCCGGCAAGAGGACCTCTGCCTGCTTCATCGACACCGCAGATAACAGGATAATCTTTTCTGTACTGATTGTCAAATTCATATAAGGTCATTATTTTCAACCCTTTTTACTTTATATCACTTGGTTTTTCCAATGATAATCTTCCCAGCTTACCGCTTCTGAACTCATCAAGAACGGTAACAGCTGCCCTCTCTGTATTTATTTCTCCGCCTGAGATCAGAAAGCCGCGTTTTCTGCCAATCCTTTCAAGCATTTCGTAGCCTTGAACACAGCCGATAGTATCATCATTATTCGGCGGAATATCATCGGTTTCTACTCCATATCTGTCAGGAATAACATCCGGATAAAGAATATTTATAAATTCAAGAAAACGGCA
>JBJFBR010000038.1:2289-17350 GCA_051888545.1 Oscillospiraceae bacterium | reverse complement strand
ATCTGTCAGGAATAACATCCGGATAAAGAATATTTATAAATTCAAGAAAACGGCAAGCTATATACTCAATATCAATTATATCATCTTTTATTGCACCTGTAAACGCCAGCTTTTCACCCACAAGCTTGTCCTCAAATTTCGGCCAAAGCACACCAGGCATATCAAGGAGTTCAAGACCTTTGTCCACAGAAATCCACTGTTTGCCTTTTGTGACACCGGGACGGTCTTCAACCTTAGTACTTTTAGCACCTGAAATTCTGTTGATAAATGATGATTTTCCCACATTCGGGATTCCGACAATCATAATTCTGACAGGTCTGCCGTTCATTCCTTTAGCCTGCCACCTGGCAATTTCATCTTTCATTACATTATTGAGAAGCGAATAAAACTTATTTATGTTTTTTCCGCTGCGACAATCCGCAGCAAGTGCATATATGTTATTTCTCTTAAAATAATCTATCCAGGCGGAAGTTACAGATTCATCAGCTGAATCAGCTTTATTAAGCAAAGTTATTCTTGGCTTTCCGCCCACAAGATAATTCATCTCAGGATTCTGACTTGAATAAGGTATTCTTGCATCAATAATTTCAACGACTGCGTCAACAAGTTTAAGGTTAGACCTCATTATCCGCCTTGTTTTTGCCATATGTCCGGGGAACCATTGTATGCTTGAAGCTTGGCTCATTAGTTTAATTCACCACCAGAAAAATTATAAGATTAAAGCTGCGATTTTATAATTCCAAAGTCTTCAAAAGGCATAATCCTAAGTACTACCTTTCCTAAAACATCTGAATTGTCAATAAATGAAACATCTTCAAATCGGCTGTCCTTGGAATTGTTTCTGTTATCACCCAGAACAAATATTTTGCCTTCGGGTACTTTATATTCATATATACCGCTCGCTGTCTGATATTCTGAATTAAAAAATACTGAATCAATCATTGGCGCTTTAATATAATCATCGGCGATTTCTTTACCGTTTACTGTGATTTTATTGGTATTGTAATTTATTACAACATCGTCACCTGCTGTACCGATACAGCGTTTTATCAAAGTTTTATTACAATTATAGCTGTTTACGACCACAACATCACCTTTATCAGGTGAATCAATTATATGCGTAATAATAAGTCTGTCCTTATCATGAAAATTAGGCTCCATCGACTTGCCTTTAACCACAACAGTTCTGAGTACAAAAGTAAAGATAAGTATTACAACAAAAATCGCAAAAGCAAAAGACTCCAGCCATTCCAGAATATTGTCCAATACCGAAGACTTCTTTTTACTGTTTTCGCTGACCTTTATTTCTTGTGAATTTTGATTATCAACCATGATTAGACCTCTCTTCAACTTCAAAAAATAACATCGCAAAGTTATACAATTATTAGTATAACAAAATTTGATTAATATTTCAAGTACTTATGCCAAAAAAATCAAAAGAATTAAGTATCAGCAATGTAAAAATGCTCCTATTTATATTGACAAAATGCTTATTTTGTGTAATAATAAATTATAATTTAATATTATAAGGAGAATTGCTATGAAAGATTGTACATTAGTTATTATGGCTGCAGGAATGGGCTCACGTTTTGGCAAAGGCATTAAGCAGCTTACACCAATCGGACCAAATAATGAAATAATTATGGATTACTCCATTTATGATGCAGTTAAGGCAGGTTTTAATAAAGTAGTTTTCATCATCAGAAAAGATATTAAAGACGATTTTGACAAGATGATCGGAAACAGAATTTCAAAATTCGTCAATGTTGAATATGTTTTTCAGGAGCTTGACAATGTACCTGAAAAGTTCAAAGGCATAAACCCGGATCGTACAAAGCCTTGGGGAACAGCACACGCTATTCTTTGCTGCAAGGACGCTGTCAAAGAACCTTTTGCTATTATAAATGCCGATGATTACTACGGACAGGAAGCATATAAAATTCTCTATAATTATCTTACAAATATGGGTGAAAGCTCTGACGTTCTTGACCTTTCAATGTGCTCGTTCATTCTTAAGAATACATTAAGTGACAACGGTACTGTTACAAGAGGTATCTGCAAAGCCGATGAAAACGGAAATGTTGTTCAGATTACAGAAACATATGACATCAAGCGTGAAGCAGACGGCAAAGTAATGGCCGGAGAAGATGAAAAATATGAAGTAAGCGAAGACAGCAGAGTTTCTATGAATATGTGGGGCTGCCCTCCTGAGATTTTTAAAGTTCTTGACGATGAATTTGTAAAATTCCTTACAGAATCAGGCGACCAGCCAAAGTCAGAATACTTGCTTCCCATTGTTTTTGATAAGCTTATTAAAGAAAGAAAAGCAACCTGCAAGCTTTTGGAAAGCCATGATAAATGGTTTGGCGTAACATATGCTGAAGACAGAGCTTCTGTAACAGAAGAAATAGCTAAGCTCGTTAAAAACGGAACATATCCCGAAAAACTCTGGAATTAATTTGAGGTAAGAAATATGGTAGTCATTGAACTTGAAAACGGAAAGAAAATCAAAATTGAACTTTATCCTGAATATGCTCCTATTACTGTTGCAAACTTTGAAAAACTTGTTAAAGAAGGCTTTTATGACGGACTTATTTTCCACAGAGTTATCAAAGGTTTTATGATTCAGGGCGGCGACCCTGAAGGAACAGGTATGGGCGGACCAAAGGAAAGAATCAAAGGTGAGTTTCTGGCAAATGGTGTTGCAAATCCTTTGAAGCATACAAGAGGAGTTATCTCCATGGCAAGAACTATGGACCCCAACTCAGCAGGTTCACAATTTTTCATTATGCATCAGGACGCTCCGCATCTTGACGGACAGTATGCCGCATTCGGAAAAGTTATAGAAGGTATGGATGCAGTTGATGAAATTGCAGAAACAGAAGTAGATTTTTCTGATAAACCACTCAAAGATCAGATAATGAAAAAAGTTACTATTGAATGATACTATTGCAAAATGATAGAGATACTGCAAAACGCAGTATCTCTTTTTTATTGATATTATAATATAAAAAAAGAGTCGGTAATAATACCGACTCCTGCAAACAAAATTAATTGAGTGCTTCCTTAACCTTAGCTGCCTTACCAACTCTGTCACGAAGATAATAGAGCTTAGCACGGCGAACACGTCCGGATCTTACAACCTCAACCTTTTCAACAACCGGTGAATGAACAGGGAAAACCCTTTCAATTCCACAGCCATGAGCAACACGACGAACGGTAAATGTTTCATTGATTCCACCATGCTTCTTAGCAATAACAGTACCTTCAAATACCTGAATTCTTGACTTGTCGCCTTCTGCAATCTTAACGTGTACCTTTACAGTATCACCGATCTTGATTACAGGAACATCTGTTTTTAAGCTTGGGTTTGAAATTAGTTTTAAAGCGTCCACTTTAAATACCTCCTATTATTTTCAGACATTCATACACTTTTTAGCGGTAAAAAACCGTAAAGTCAGAGGACTATCCGCTTTAATGTCTTTCCGACCTTCTCGGAAAACGGCATTAACTCTCGTCGGTTTCCCGACGGTTATTCAAATGCTTTAATATTATACCATACACAACATATTTTTTCAAGTTTCGCTATATAAAATCTTCACCGTCTTTACAGCCGATTTTTGTGCGAATTGTATAAATGCTATCTATTTCAACATTTTCATACTTGCAAAAAGCGTCCATTACTACAGAAACATTAAGATTAAATTCACATCCCGCAGGCAATCTTATTTCCATTTCCGCAAAATTTTCATCAACTGCTTTTATGGATTTCAAAGTAATATGCGGTTTTATATCCACCAGATTAATTCCTTTTTTCTTTGAGCGCTTTTCAATTTCTATGCTTTCTCTCTCCAGCAATTCATTAAATAGTTCTACTGTTTCCTCAGCAGATTTGCCGCTGCACGAGAATTTAACATCATAGTCGGCAAATGCGATTTCAGTATGCTTTCTGATTGCCTTGCCTGTTTTAACAATTCTGATGCCCTCAGGCATAACTGCATTCAGTCTTTGGGTTAATTCATCAAAGTCCATTTCCTCTGTCAGCGATACGTCAAGCACTTCAATGCGGCTTTCAATACCCAATGCAAGAGCTAATGGAAAATTAAGATATGCGTGGGGATTGAATCCCTGTGTGTACCAAAGTGGAATTCCTGCCCGTTTAAAAGCTCTTTGCATAGCTCTCATCAGGTCAAGATGAGAAATATATCTTGCTCTTCCCATTTTTTCAAATGTCAAGCGATAATCATATCTTTTAATTACAAGATTTTGATTTTTAGGCATAAGAAAATCAGCCACAGTAAACACCTCCGCATTCTTTTTTTATGCCACAGCCTGAACAGCCTTCTTTACAGTTCCTTGAGCTTTCAAAATTATGAGCCTTCTTGTTTTCTCTTACAAAATACTCATGAGATACAAGATAATCAAGGTGCGACCATGGCATAATTTCGTCATAAGAACGGCGTCTGTTGGCATAAAACTCCATATCAAGTCCGCATTCTTCAAAAGCCTGCTGCCATAAATCAAATCTGAAATACTCGTCCCAGCTGTCTAAAGTACAGCCTTTCTTCCAAGCTGTATATATAACATCACAAAGACGTCTGTCCCCTCTTGCCAGGACCGCCTCAAGAATTGAAACATCCTGCTGATGATAATTCAGCTTGATTTTCCGGCTTTTTATTGAATCAAGCAAATGCTTTTGCTTTGCCTGAATTTCTTCACGGGTTGCCTGCGGTTCAAATTCAAATGGAGTAAAAGGCTTTGGAACAAATGTAGCAGTAGAAACAGAAATCTGTATTCCACGTCCACGCTTCTCCTTTGGAGTTTCAAAATATAAATCCAGAATTTTATGTGCCAGATCGGCAATGCCTTCAATATCCTCCATTGTTTCCTCAGGAAGTCCAAGCATAAAATACAGCTTAACATTAGCGTATCCGCCCTCAAAAGCCATTTTGCAGGTATTGAGTATCTCCTCTTCCGTTACATTTTTGTTTATAACATCACGAAGCTTTTGTGTTCCTGCCTCAGGAGCAAAGGTAAGACCGCTCTTTCTGACAGATTTGATTTTATCCATAACCTCTTCGCTGAAGTTGTCCACACGCAACGACGGAAGAGATAGATTTATATTCTCCTTGTCTGTATATTCCACAAGACTGGAAAGCATACCATTTATATCAGTATGGTCGCTCGTGGATAATGAAGATAATGAAACCTCGTCATATCCCGTGTTTTCACATAAACATTTTGTTTCATTTTTTATTGTGTCAATATTTTTTTCTCTGAATGGTCTGTATATAAACCCTGCCTGACAAAATCTGCATCCGCGAATACAGCCCCGCAGAACTTCTACCACTGCTCTGTCATGAACAATGCCTGTAAAAGGCACAACAAAATTATCAGGATAAAATACCTTGTCAAAGTCTTTTATCACACGTTTTTTTACCTTTACTGGAGCTGAATCAACATTCGGAGTTACAGACTTTATAGTACCGTCATCATTATAATCCACGTCATAAAATTCAGGAACATATATTCCTTCGATTTTTGCTGATTCATATAAAAATTCTTTCTTTGACTTACCTTCTGCCCGTGTCTTTTCATATAGCCTGAGCAGCTCAAGCATAACTTCTTCGCCCTCACCAAGTATAAATAAATCAAAGAAGTCCGCCATCGGTTCAGCATTGCAAACGCATGGACCGCCGGCTATAACAATAGGATCGCTTTCGCTTCTATCAGCAGATTTAACGGGAATGCCTGCCAGATCCAGCATTTCAAGTACATTGGTATATGAAAGCTCATACATTAGTGTAAATCCGATAAAATCAAAGTTTTTTAACGGATCAAGACTCTCCAAAGCATAAAGTGGAATATCATTTTCCCACATAAGCTTTTCCCAGTCTCTGTCAGGCATAAACACTCTTTCACACCAATAGCTGTCAACAGAATTTATAAGACTGTATAAAATCTTCATTCCAAGGTGTGACATACCCACATCGTAAAGGTCAGGAAAGCAAAAAGCAAATCTTAAACTTACTTTGCTTTTGTCTTTTACAACGCAGCCGTATTCTCCTCCGATATATCTTGCAGGCTTTTCAGCTTTTAATAAAAGCTGTTCAATTTTATTTCTGAGATCCTCCACAATAAATCCTCCGTATTTTGCATTTTTAACCTTTGTTATTATAAAACATATAATAACCTAAAGTCAAGTTTTTATTGATTCACAATAATTTTATTTTGTCAAGTAGTATCATCAACAATATTTCCCAGCAATATTTATTCAAAATGCCATTGATATTTTTTTATTAGTGTGATATAATACAAACAGAAAGTTAATAACTGCCTTGTGCGAGCCAGAGTGGTTTTTTATAATCCAACACTTCTTAAAAGGGAATTGGACTCCGAAAGCGGATTGCAGACCTCCCGACCATAACCGCCTTTGGGCTGATTATGGCTACGGACGAAGGGAGCGTGAACCTATTAGGGCTGATACCCACCCTGCCATGTGCGGGTTTTATATACCACTCGACGGCAAGGCGGTACATATGAATATTATAAAGCTATATCATTTTTGGTATAGCTTTTTTACTTGAAAAAAATATAAATATATGCTATCATAATAAATAGACTTTATATGACTTTGATCTGGAGGTATTTTATGCTTCATGGGTATATTGACATTCCTACCATTTACTTTTTTGAAGAAAAAAATGTGTGGACAGGAAGTATTTATGATAACTTCAACTATAAAATAATTCCACAGCAGAAAGATGATAAAAAAGAACTGTTTGCAGTGGTCTGGAACGGTAAAAAATGCTTTGAATTAATAACTCCCGATGATTATATCATTGAAATGCACGAGGAACTGACTGCCGAAGGACTTGATAAAATCACAGAGAGAATTAATAAAGCCATTCAGGATTTCAAAGACAATAACTATTCATTTTAAATGTGGTGACAATGGCAGATAATTTACGCTTTCTGGAATGCTGTGAAAAGGTCAGGAATAATCTTAATAAAAAAGACGGTATCGGAACCCTCGGCGAAAAAACACTCCACGCTGTTTTAAAGAATTACTTTGAACCCTATGAAGATAATCAGGAAATATCTCTCGGAGGATATGTTGCGGATATAGCTGGTGAAAACGGCGTTATAGAAATACAGACTCGCAATTTTGCACCTCTGCGCAGAAAGCTTGAAGCTTTTTTGGAATATACTAATGTTACAGTTGTATATCCTGTGGCAAAGATTAAATATGTTGCTTGGCTGGACAATGAAACAGGCGAGTTAATGCCAAAGCGAAGATCCCCGAAGAAAGGTACAATATATGACGCTGTAAAAGAACTGTACAAGATAAAATATACATTGGATAATCCTAATTTCAACTTGTGTATAGTAATGCTTGAGGTTGACGAAATACGAAATCTTAACGGCTGGTCAAAGGATAAAAAGAAAGGTTCGTCAAGATATGACAGAATTCCTTTAAATCTTTTGGACGAAATATATTTTCATTCTCCGGAAGATTTCAGAAAATTTATCCCGGACGGACTTCCTGATATTTTCACTTCAGCCGATTTCGCTAAATGTGCAAAAATCAAACGCAATATCGCTCAGATTACAATAAACTTACTTTGCTACCTTGAACTTGTTGAAAAGACAGGTACTCAAGGCAGAAATAATCTATATAAAATAATTGAAAGGACTCAGCATAATGAACTTTAAAAGAAAACTATTCTCAATTATTTCAATGATAATGGTAGTTGTGGTAACAATTCCGTCAGCATCAGCTCTGGCATTTGAATTCCAGCCGTCAACGGGTGTAGATTCAAACGGAAAAGAAATTCCACTTCAACTCTACTCCAAAGCCGTTTATATGGAAAATCTGGATACGGGAGAAGTAGTTGTAGATACTGACAGCGAAGAAGCAAAATCACCGGCATCTCTGACAAAAATAATGACAGCAATAGTGCTTTTAGACCATTTTAACGGTAATGCAGATACTATGAAAAATACTAAAGTATCAGCAGGTACAGAAGCATTTGATGAACTTTATGAAACCGGTGCGTCAACGGCTGATATACAGCCAAACGAAAAAGTCAGCTACTATGACCTTCTTGCTGCATTAATGATTCCGTCAGCCTGTGAAGCCGCCAATATTATTGCAGTAAATATAGGCGGTTCATTAACTAAGTTCTGCGATATGATGAATGCCAAAGCAAAAGAGCTTAATCTTAAAAACACTCATTTTGCAAATGCACACGGTTTGTTTGCAAGTAAAAATTATAGCTGCTGTAAAGATATTGCAGTAATGTGCAAATACGCTTTGGATAAATATCCCGTTTTTGCAGAAATAGTTTCAATGGATACTTATCATATGAGTGCAACTGACAAGCATACAGACGGTACAGATATAAACAATACAAACTATATGCTTAACGAATACTCGAAATATTATTATCCTTATGTAAAAGGTATAAAAACAGGTACCCTTGATTCCGCAGGAAGATGTCTTGCGTCATATGCCGAAAAAGACGGTGTGTCATATTTAATAGTTACAATGCAGGCACCTCTGGAAAAGCAGGCAGGCGATGATGAAAAAGCAAACGGTGACTTAACCTCTGTTTATGCTGACGATGTTGTTTATTATAATCTCATTGACCATATAAATTTATATAACTGGGCATTTGATACTTTAGTTTCTACCGATATTGTAAGCAATCGAAGTGAAATTGCCGAAGCCAATGTTAAGTTCGGGCTTAATACAAATTATGTAACTCTCAAGCCTAAAAACGGCTATACAAGACTCTGGTCAAGAAATGTTTCTGTTGATAAAATTGAACAGAAAATAACTGTTGCCGATAATGTGACTGCACCCATAAAGGCAGGCGATGCCGTTGGCAAGCTTGAACTTATGTATAACGGAGAAAAGCTTGCAACTGTGCCGCTGGTAGCCACATCAGATGTTGAGCAGAATGTACTTAAAGCAAAACTGTATGTAGCAAAATGCTTTTTCAAGTCATTTGAATTTAAAATAGCACTGCTTATCATACTTGGTATATTTGTTATATTTACAGTAATTTATATAGTAAGAACACAGCGTAAATATCTTAAATAAGAAAAAAACACAGTCAAGAATACCTGACTGTGTTTTTTGTTTAATCTCTGGCTTCGTTAGCCTCATCAATAGACGGAATGTTTAACTTTTTAAGCTCATCAGCTGTTGGAGGTCTTTTGCGTTCAGTATCCTCTTCCTGCTTGTCATTGTCTATATAATAACTTGTTTCCGTGTGCATATTCTTTTGTAATAACTTGTTCTCCACACCGGACTTAACAAAACTGTAAATAAGTGCGAATGCAGGTACAGAAATAAGCATACCTACAAATCCAAATAATCCTCCGCCTATAAATAATGATACCATTACCCAGATTGCAGGAAGTCCTGTTGAACCGCCCAATATTTTCGGACCAAGTATATAGCCATCAAATGTTTGAAGAAGGAGAATAACGATTATGAACCATATTATTTTTCTTGGTTCAACCAAAAGAATCAATACTCCTGACGGTATAGCTCCGATAAACGGGCCAAAGAACGGTATAACGTTTGTTACCCCGATGACTACGCTGATAAGAATATTATACGGCATATTAATAATAGTAAGCACTATAAAGCAGATTACGCCAATAATAAATGAATCAATAATTTTGCCGATGAAAAATCCTGAGAAAGTTTTGTTTGCCTGTGAACAGAAATTAAACATTTTCTGACATGTTGCTTTTTTGAATAAGGCATACATGATTTTTCTTATCTGAGCAAATAGTGTTTCCTTATTAAAAAGAATGTATATTGAAAGTATAAGTCCAAGTACAAAATTCTTGACCACATTTACAAATCCAAGTGCCCCTGATAAAATATTCTCAAGCATTGGCTGTATTTTTGTAAGATCAGTGCCAAAAGAAATAAGCTTTTCAGATAAAAACTTGCCTATATCGGGATAGTTCGCAAAAAGCTTGCTTATCCATTTCTGACCGGATGCCACTATGGACGAAAAATTATCAATAATGTTGTTTGTACTCCTTATAATCTCAGGTACAATAACATATATGATTCCTGAAACTATGCCAACGAAAATTATAGCGCTTAAGGTAACCGATGCTGCTCGAAGTCCTTTTTTAGGCTTTGTTTTTTTCAGTGCAAGTTTTTTTATAGCCTCTGCTTTTTCATGCTTGTGAGCTCGTTCCTTGTGAGGTTTTTCCTTCCATTTATGATATAGCTTCTCAATACCTGTCATTATGGGGTTAATCAGAAATGCAATGACTATGCCCCAGATAATAGGTGTAAAAACCGAAATAATAGAAGACAATATGTCAAGTATGGAGTTGAATTTTAAAATAGCAACAACCAATAGCACATTTATTGCAATTACTATGGCAGCATAAAATGCAACGGTATTGTATTTCTTATTTGTATTTACTTTCATAAACTGATCCTTTCTTTTTTATACTGAATTAAGTATACACCATTGCCAGAAATATTGCAATAAATTTTTGGAAATTATTTAATCAATAGCATAGTTTACAAAAAATTCATAATATGCTGTTGACATTTTACGACATAAGGAATATAATGAAAATAATTAAATAAATTAAATCCTTTGAGCAAAAGTGAGTAGCTGTTCTGGATTACTTCAGAGAGCCGATGTTTGGTGTGAATCGGTGTATGAGATTTCAGTGAATGGGTTTGTGAGGAGCAATGTGAACGCATAATTTTGTGCAAGTATCATTCGCCGTGTTTCCTACGTTAGTGTGACAGGATATTGATTTCCTATATGGAATGCGTATCTGCGGAGCCGATATATTTTGTATCGGAAAATTGGGTGGCACCACGGTTCTATCGTCCCATAGCTTAGGCTATAGTGACGACAGGACTTTTTTTATTATATTTTTTAAGCGTTTCCCGATTTTCGCTTTGTTTATTGGAGGTTAAATTTATGCTTTATCCATCAGTCGAAAAAGTAAAAGAGCTTTTAAAAGAGTACAAAACAGTACCAACCTTTTATGAGCTGCTAATGGATTCCTGCACCCCTATTCAGATTTTCAATTCATTGCATGAAGCTTATGAAAACTGCTTTATTCTTGAATCAGTTGACAATAAGGATCAGTGGGGCAGATATTCATATGTGGGAATCAACCCAAAAGCGGAAATCAAACTTAAAGACCATATTGCTTATGTGACTTATCAGGGACAGGAAACCAAAGAAATCAAAGTCGATAACCCAATCGAGTTTTTCTCTGAAATTCTTGAGCAGCATAAGTCACCTAAATTTAACGGCAGACCTAAGCTTACAGGCGGTCTGATCGGATATTTTGCCTATGATATGGTGAGATATTTTGAAAAAACTCTTGATAATCCCCCAAAGGATGACCTGGATATGCCTGATGCAGACCTGCATATTTTTGAAGAACTTGTGGCATATGACCACCTGACAAATAAAGCAGTAGTTATTCTAAACATCAACGCAGATGATGATGTGGATAAGAAATACGCTGAGTGCGAAAAACGCAAAGATGAAATTATTAATATAATTAATTCATATAATCCCGAAAAGAAAAAATCTGCTCACCGGGAACGTGAAATCACAGTAAAATCAAATATAACAAAGGAGCAGTATTTTGCAAATGTTGAAAAGGCTAAGGAATATATCAAAGACGGCGATATTTTTCAGATTGTTCCTTCACAGCGTTTTGAAGTAGACAATCCGCCTGACAGTTTTGATGTCTATAGAGTACTTCGGGCTACAAATCCTTCACCATATCTTTATTATTTCTCACATAAGGATTATGCTATTGCCGGTGCATCTCCTGAAATGCTCGTTTCGGTCAACAACAGAAAGGTGGTCAACAGACCTATCGCGGGAACGATAAAGCGTGGAGAAACCTATGAGCAGGATTTGAAAAATGAGCAGCAGCTTATTCATGATCCAAAAGAAATTGCCGAGCATACAATGCTCGTTGACCTGGGCAGAAACGATGTAGGAAAAATCGCCGAATTCGGCTCTGTAACGGTAACAGATTTCAAGATTATTGAAAGATATTCAAAAGTAATGCATATTGTTTCAAACATTGAAGGTACACTTCGTGAAGATAAAAAACCTCTTGATGCTTTAATGGCTGTTCTTCCTGCAGGAACACTTTCCGGCGCCCCAAAAGTGCGAGCTATGGAAATTATTGATGAACTGGAAACTACAAAAAGAGGTTTGTACGGCGGAACAGTAGGATATCTTGCCTTTGACGGCAGTATTGATACTTGTATTGCCATAAGAACAGTACTTTTCAAAAACAATAAAGCATATGTTCAAGCAGGCGGCGGAGTTGTTGCCGACAGTGTTCCTGAAAACGAATATCAGGAATCAGTAAATAAATCAATGGCAGTAATTAATGCAATTAAAGAAGCTGCAAAGCTTTAAAAGGGGATAATTATTATGGAAAAAGATATTATTTTAACAGGCGACCGTCCCACAGGACCTTTGCATTTAGGACATTATGTAGGATCATTAAGCAACCGCGTAAAGCTGCAAAACAGCGGAAAGTATGATCAGTTTGTTATGATTGCCGACCTTCAGGCACTTACCGATAACGCTGATAATCCGCAGAAAATCAGACAAAACATCCTGGAAGTTATGCTTGATTATCTTGCAGCAGGACTTACTCCTGACAAAACCACTTTCCTTGTTCAGTCACACATTCCTGCTCTGACAGAACTGCCAATGTATTATTCTAATCTTGTAACAATGGCAAGACTTGAAAGGAATCCTACTATCAAAGCTGAAATCAAGCAGAGAAATTTTGAAAGAAATCTTCCTGTGGGATTTATGACATATCCTATCAGTCAGGCAGCTGATATTACAGCTTTCAAAGCAAAGTATGTTCCTGTTGGTGAAGATCAGCTCCCAATGCTAGAACAGGCAAGAGAAATCGTTTCTTCATTCAACAGAATATATAACTGTGATATTCTTGTAGAACCAGAAGCAATTCTTCCGGATAATCATGCTTGCGGAAGACTTGTAGGTACTGACGGCGGTGCAAAGATGAGTAAATCTCTCGGCAACTGCATTTATCTTAAAGACGATGAAGCAACTCTCAAGAAAAAAGTTATGTCAATGTACACCGACCCTACTCACATTAATGTTTCCGATCCGGGACATACCGAAGGAAATCCTGTATTTATGTATCTTGAAGCTTTCAGCAATGACGATATGTTTGCAGAATATCTGCCTGAATATAAAAATCTTGACGAGCTTAAAGAGCATTATGAACGAGGCGGCTTAGGAGATATGAAGGTCAAAAAGTTCCTAAATAATGTAATGCAGGAAATGCTCAAACCAATTCGTGAACGCAGAGAAAGCTATGAAAAAGATAAAGGCGAAGTATTGAATATGCTGAAAAAAGGAACTGAACGAGCTGTTGAAGTTTCAAATCAGACGCTTAGCGAAGTAAGAAATGCAATCGGCATCAATTATTTCAGTGACGAATCTTTTAAAAACAATTTTGTTAAATAATGAGGTGTTATTATGATTTTGATGATTGATAATTATGACAGCTTTACTTATAATCTGTATCAGGAGCTGGGAATGCTGTATCCTGATATAAAAGTTGTAAGAAATGATGAAATTACTATCGAAGAAATTGAAAAGCTTGCACCTCAGGCACTTATAGTTTCACCCGGACCTTGCTATCCAAAGCAGGCAGGTATTTCAGTTGAGGCTATAAAGCATTTCAGCGGAAAGCTTCCTATTTTAGGAGTATGCCTGGGACATCAGTCCATAGGTGAAGCCTTCGGCGGAAATATAGTTCATGCCGAAGAGCTTATGCACGGCAAAAAATCAAATATCAACGTAAATACCAACTGCCTGCTTTTTGACGGACTTCCAAAAAACATTGAAGCGGCAAGATATCATTCACTTGTAATTGAAAAAGAATCACTTCCCGACTGTCTTGAAATCACTGCTGAAGACGATATAGGTCAGATCATGGCAGTTAAACATAAGGAACACCCAACTTATGGCGTTCAGTTCCACCCTGAATCCATTTTAACAGAAGTCGGATTAAAAATTCTCTCTAACTTTTTAAATAATATTGTTGGAATTAAAACAGCTCCTACTAAAATCGCATCGCTTCCAGACTCAGAAAGAGTTGAGCTTAAACCATTTGTAAAAAAGGTTGTTGAAGGAAATAATCTTACTGAGGAAGAAGCCTACAGCGCTATGAATATTATTATGAGTGACAAGGCAACCAATGCTCAGATCGCTGCATTCCTCACCGCACTGAGAATGAAAGGCGAAACTATTGAAGAAATAACAGCCTTTGCAAAGGTTATGAGATCTAAAATGACTTTGGTAAAACCAGATGCTCCTGTACTTGATATTGTGGGAACAGGCGGTGATTTGTCCAACAGCTTTAATATTTCCACAACTTCAGGTTTTGTTATTGCAGGAGCAGGTCAGAATGTAGCAAAACACGGCAACAGAAGTGTATCATCGAAAAGCGGTGCTGCCGATGTTCTTGAGGCTTTGGGTGTAAAAATTGCTTCAACTCCCGAAAAAGCTGAGGCCTGCATTAACGAAGTGGGAATTTCTTTCCTGTTTGCCCAGAGCTATCACTCAGCTATGCGTTTTGTAGGACCTACAAGAAAACAAATCGGTATAAGAACAATATTCAACATTCTCGGACCGCTTTCCAACCCTGCAAAAGCAGATTATATGATTTTGGGTGTATATGCTCCAAAACTCCTGGAACCCCTTGCACACGTTCTTAAAAATCTTGGTGTAAAAGCTGCAATGCTTGTTTACGGAAATGACTGTCTTGATGAAATCTCCATTTCAGATTCTACTTCTGTCTGCGAAATAAAAGACGATAAAATAACATCATATGAAATTGCTCCTGAAGATTTCGGTCTTAAACGTGCTCCAAAAGACGCAATCAAAGGTGGAGATGCTAAAGACAATGCGAAAATAACCCTTGGAATTCTGGACGGAACAATCCAGGATTCAAAGCGTGATGTGGTTCTGCT
>JBJFBR010000038.1:0-2189 GCA_051888545.1 Oscillospiraceae bacterium | reverse complement strand
CCCTTGGAATTCTGGACGGAACAATCCAGGATTCAAAGCGTGATGTGGTTCTGCTTAACGCAGGCTGTGCAATTTACATCAGCGGAAATGCAAATTCAATAAAAGAAGGCATTGAAAAAGCAAAAGAATCTATCAACAGCGGAAAAGCTCTTGCAAAGCTTAATGAGCTTGTTGAATTTACAAATAAGGACTAATTATTATGATTTTAGATGATATTTGCATTCACAGAAAAGAACAGCTTGAAAGAGAAATTGCCCATATTTCAAGAAAATCAATGAAAACACGGGCAAAGTGTGCCGACTTCCCTGCACTTTCATTTCGAGACGCATTAAAAAAAGACTGCCTCAGCGTTATTTGCGAGGTTAAAAAGGCGTCACCTTCAAAGGGGCTTATCAAGCCTGATTTTCACCCTGTAGAAATTGCAAAGGAATATGAAAATGCAGGAGCAAATGCAATCTCCTGCCTTACAGAAGAATTTTATTTTAAAGGCAGTTCAAAATATCTTTCAGATATTCGCAAGGAAGTCAATATTCCGATTCTCAGAAAGGATTTTATAATTGACGAATATCAAATCTATGAGGCAAAAGCAATCGGAGCAAATGCAATTCTGCTTATAGCAGCAATTTTATCAGCTGAACAAATGAAAGAATTTCAAGACCTTGCACATTCTCTTTCCCTTCAATGCCTTGTGGAAGTTCATAATCAGCAGGAGCTAGAAAAAGTTCTCACATTTACTCCTGACGTTCTGGGCATTAACAACCGGAACCTCAAAACCTTTGAAGTTGATTTGAACACAACCGCAAAGGTGAGGAAAAATGTTCCATGTGAAACAGTGCTGGTTTCAGAAAGCGGAATAAAAAACAACGAAGATATGAACATGGTTCGTTCACTTGGCGCAGACGCTGTTTTAATCGGGGAAACTCTTATGAGAAGTGAAAATATAACAACTACCCTTCATCAGCTAAGAGAAGGTGTATAAATGACAAAAATAAAAATATGCGGTATCCGCAGAAAAGAAGATGCAGAATATCTGAACGAATTTAAACCGGATTACGCAGGATTTATTCTTTCCGTACCATTCTGGAGATGCATTGATTTAAAACAGTTGGAATTGCTGAATAATCTGCTTTCAAAAGACATAAAACGTGTCGGCGTATTTGTCAATGAAAATTCAGAGTATATTCTAAAATATGCCGATTTACTGGATGTCATTCAGCTTCACGGAGATGAAAATGAACAGCTGATTTCTGAGCTGAAAGCCAAAACAAACTGTGAAATCTGGAAAGCTGTTCGGGTTCAGACATCAGAAGAGATTGAAAATGCCTGCAAGCTTTCAGCCGACAAACTGTTAATTGACAGTTACACAAAAGATACATATGGCGGAAGCGGGAAAATTGCTAACTGGGACGCAGTTATTCAAGCTAGTATTACAAAGCCATTCTTTTTAGCAGGTGGTATTTCTGCAAAAAACTGCAAAGAAGCTATAGAAAAAGTTCAGCCATACGGCGTTGATATTTCCAGTTCCGTGGAAACAGAAAAGCTGAAAGATAAAGAAAAAATAGCAGAAATTGTCGGCAAAATTCGTTCAATAAATAAGAAAGAAGGATAAATATGGGAAAAATCGGTCGTTTTGGAAATTTCGGCGGACAATATGTTCCCGAAACTGTTATGACGGCAGTTCACGAGCTTGAAGAAGCCTACAACAAATATAAAGATGATCCTGAGTTCAACAAAGAACTGGAAGATCTTTACCGCAACTATGCCGGTCGTCCGTCAATGCTCTACTATGCCGAGAGAATGACAAAAGACTTAGGCGGAGCAAAAATTTATATCAAGCGTGAAGACTTAAACCACACCGGTGCACATAAAATAAACAACGTATTAGGACAGATTCTTCTTGCAAAGAAAATGGGCAAAAAGCGTGTCATTGCAGAAACAGGAGCAGGTCAGCACGGTGTTGCAACTGCTACTGTATGTGCTCTGTTCGGAATGGAATGCGAAGTTTTTATGGGAAAAAATGATGTGGAACGTCAATCGCTGAACGTTTACAGAATGAATCTTTTAGGTGCTAAATGCACAGCTGTAAACAGCGGAACAGGAACGCTTAAAGACGCAGTAAACGAAGCTATGAGAGATTGGTGTTCACATATTGACACCACCTATTACTGCATCGGTTCAACTATGGGGCC
>JBJFBR010000037.1:0-4087 GCA_051888545.1 Oscillospiraceae bacterium | reverse complement strand
AATACTGTTGAACTCAGCTCAACAAGCTTTGAAAGAACAACAACAAGCAATATTACAGCAGAGCTTAATGTTATGCTTGGCAGCCTTGAAGGCGTAACCATGGACGGTACTGCACTTACAGAGGGTACTGATTATACTGTTAGCGGAGATACTGTAACTCTGCTTAATGAGTCACTTAAAAAGCTTGAGCTTGGAAAGCATACAGTCAAATTCTTGTTTACTGACGGCAGCAGCCCATCAGAAGTGATTACCGTAACAGATGAAACAGTTGTTGATGCTGTACTTACACCTGCAGAGGTTTCAGTTGACAAGGACCATGCAACATTAAGCGACCTTGATATCAAAATGACTTTGAATGATAACGAATTCAGAGGAATTAAAAAAGGTACAAAGGCACTTACAGAGGGTACTGAATATACTGTATCGGGAAGTACTGTAACCTTCAAGAAAGATTATCTTGCAAAGCTTGCAGACGGTACACATACATTTACTTTTGATTTTTATGAAGGCAATGATAAGGAACTTAAAATTACTACTTATGATTCTTCCACAAAAATCTGGGAAGGAAGTCAGGATCTTGGAAGCTGGACAAATCAAGTTGATTTAGACAGTTCTAAGCTTGCCAACTGGGAAAGCGGAAATCTTAAGGTTACTTATGAAGAAGGAAGCGGACAGCTGCAGCTTTCATATACTGACGCTGAGGGTAATTACAAGAAAATCGTTGATTATGTTGACGTAAACGGAACTTCATATGAATTTGTGCTTACAGCTGATCAGTTTGCAGCTCTTAAAACTGCACAAGCTATAACAATCAAGGGAAGAGATTTAACTGTTACTGCAGTTGATGTAGTCAGCTCGGGTGATGACATTGAAGATGCTGATTCATCAAGCAAGGCTGACAGTTCGTCTTCAAAGGCAGATTCTTCTTCAAAAGCAGAAAGCTCTTCATCAAAAGCTGATTCATCTTCAAAGACAAGTTCTTCAAGCAAGACGGACAGCTCATCAAGTACAGCATCATCAGGAGAAGAACAGCTTGTTTATACAAACGAAGTCACAACGTCCAGCTGGTCTGAGTTCACATTGGCAGAATTCGATTTTACAGGCTATACTTCTGCAAGATTTGAAATAACCGGTTCAACAAAAAATATTAATAACTTAATTATAAATGATACTAATTATTATATAGGCAGCAAATCTGTGAAAGCAGCATTGGACGGAGTTTCAGTATTGAATTATTCAACTTTGCCTAATGTTTCAGAGCTTCAGAATAAGACTACTGTGTTTAAGCTCGACAGTGATGCAAGCACATATACAATAAAGATTTACGGCGTAAAGTCTTCTGATGACAGTTCATCTGTTGTTGATTCATCTTCAAGCCAGACAGACAGTTCTTCTGAAACAGACTCTTCATCAAAAGTTGAGTCTTCAAGCAAAGCTGATTCATCATCAAAAGCAGAAGATGAAGTAATTTACCAGGACGGTAAGATTCTGGCTCAAAAAACTAAGAATCAATTAAAATATCGTTCATTCCTGGTTATTACAAGCACTGAAATAAGCGAATTAACAGATTCCGTTATCTGCGAAAGATATGTAAACGGCAAGCTTGTAAAAACTGAAGAAATATCAGATGCTTATAAGTATTATATTTCAGGTTCAACCAAAAAGTCTGCACCTAAGGGCTCATTTTATATGTTCTCATCTACAACGGAAATAAGTGACGGTGACAGACTTGAAGACAGATATATCCTGAAAACTGCTGATAAAACCATTACATACGGCAGAGTGATTATTGAAGGAGATGCATTTAAGAATCTTGACACATCTGTAACAGCTTCCACTAAAGCAAACTATGCAGATTATGAAGGCCAGATTTCCAATGTAGATATCAATGGAACAAAGCTTTATTCACAGAACAGCTTGACCAAAAACTTCAGCACATACGGAAATCTATATGACAAATCACTTTATAACAATAACAGCGGTTCAGATGTAGGTATTGCATTCTGCGGTTGGAATCAGTACAATTATCTGCATGATCCTGATCTTGATTATAAGCTTAACTTCTTCAAGCAGGGCGGTACATATAATGCAAACCGTATGACATTTATTCCTACATACTTTATTGATACATATGAAGAGGGAATAAAGGTAAACGGAAGCGATACCCTTTCTGTCAGCGACCAGGCAGATATCCTTACAAAGGCTATAGATGAGGGTACAAGAATCAATTACAGACTCCACATTGACCCACAGAGATTTGCACCTAATGCAGAAAATTATTCATCAGTAGATACAAGCCGTCCCGGCTCACAGTGGTGGAGAGGTGAATTCACAGAAATTCATCCAATGGGCGACGATTACCTTGCTATGATAGACCAGGGCTTTGAAGTTCTTGAAAAGACTCTTACAAGTGAAACTGCCGCTAAGCTTAAAGAGCCTATCAGATTTGATATCGGTGCTGAGCTTATGACATCAATCAAGAAATATCCGGATGAATGGATTTCACTTGTAGATTATTGCAGAAATAAGCTTGATGAGAATGAGCTTCTTAAAAATAATGTTATTCTGAGCTATAACTTCTGTCATCATATTGAATACCTCATTGAATTGGAAGATCATGCTGATTACTTCGGCAGAATTAACGGTACAGGCGTTACTTATAAAGACAGATCAGATCTTCTCTTTGTTGATGATATGAGCGAAGAAAACAGAAAGCTTCTTGGTGAATTTATCAAGAGTCTTGATACATTCTCAATTTCTCAGTATATGCCTATGGATATTTTCCAGCCTTCTGAATTGACAGGTACGGATATTTTCACAACTCCTGAAGACGTTCGTGACGCTTTGCTTACACATGAGCAGAACTTCCTCCAGAAAGTTCTTATGGGCAAACTTGGACTCCAGCCTGATGAGATTCCGCCATTCCACATTGGTGAATATGGCATGGGAATCAAAGGTCTCAGTGCTCCGAATGTATGGAACAGAACTGATTGGTCTGAAAGCGAACTTGCAACATATGAAACTCAGCAGAAACATGCTGAAATAGCTCTCAAAGGACTTATGCTTTATATGAACGATGAGAGAACAGTTGCTAAATCACTTTCACTCTGGGTTTCAGGTGCACCTTATGATGTTCTGAACTTCTATCCCGGAATGAACACCGGTGACTCAGGACACGGATATCCGGGAAAAGCAGCATATAACGAAAATGCAGCGAATGTTCTTATTAAGCATTGGCACGGCGAAGACAAATAAAATCTACTATTCATTGTCAATATAAAATAACCCCTTTTGTCATATGACAAGAGGGGCTGTTTTTTCATTTGTTGACAATGATTTTCCTAAATGGTAGAATAGTTTTATGATATATATTTATTGAAAGGTTGATATATATGTTTAGCTATGATTATTTTTGCAGGCTTGAAAATTGTTGGGAAAGGCTTTTAAAAACCCCTTTGCCTATTTATATTTACGGTATGGGAAACGGCTGCGAGAAGATTTTGAGAGTTTTTGATATGTATGGCATAAAATGCAGCGGAATTTTTGCCAGTGACGAATTTGTCAGAGGTCAGGAATTTGCAGGATTTAAAGTTTGCAGGTATGATGATATAAAAGAAAAAAAAGATAAGTTTATTGTTATTCCGGCCTTTGGCACAAGCCTGCCTGATGTTATGCAAAGGATCGATTTTATTGCAGGAGAGCAGCAAGTGATTATGCCTGATGTTCCGGTTATAGGAAAAGAAGTTTTTGATAAGCAAAAATTCCTTGATAGCTTTGACAATGCTGAGAAAGTATATGAATTGCTCAGCGATAAACAATCTGAAGATGTTTTTGAAAATGTATTAAGCTATAAAATAACAGGAGATATCAGCTTTCTTAAAGGTGTTTTCACCGAACCTGATGATGCTTATGAAAATATACTAAAGCCGGGCAATAAAGAAATTTATGTTGACCTTGGTGCATATACAGGGGATACGGTGGGGGAATTTCTCAGCCATACCAATAACGAATATGATAAGATTTATGCTTTTGAACCTGACAAAAAGAATTTCAGAAAGTGCGTAAAGAATCTTTTGAAGTTGGATAA
>JBJFBR010000036.1:0-4087 GCA_051888545.1 Oscillospiraceae bacterium | reverse complement strand
TACAAAGCCGCAAAGGAATATGCAGACGCCAATAATATAAAAATTATAAACTGTACCCGTGGGGGAATGCTGGAAGTATTCCCGCGGATGAAATTGGAAGATGTTTTAAAAGGAGAATAAGCTAAATGAAAACAGTTGCAGTTGTTCCAATGAAATTAAATAATCGTCGTTTACCTCAGAAAAACACAAAGTGTTTTACAAACGGTAAACCCCTTTGCCATTATATTCTTTCAACATTGCTTACAGTTGACGGTATTGATGATGTATATGTATATTGCAGCAATCCTGATATTCAGGAGTTCATTCCTGAGGGAGTAAAATATCTTCAGCGTTCCACCTCACTTGATCAGGATACAACTAAAATGAATGAGGTACTTCAGTGTTTTGCAAATGATGTACCGGCAGATATATATGTTATGACTCATACTACGGCACCCTTCATTTCAAAGGAATCCATTCAGAAAGGACTGGACGCTGTTGAAAGCGGAGAATATGACTCCTCATTTGCAGCGAAAAAACTTCAGGATTTCCTTTGGAAAGACGGAGTTCCGTTTAATTATGAGCTGAATAATATTCCCCGTACCCAGGACCTCCCTGCACTTTATATGGAAACAAGCGGTTTCTATATTTATAAAAATGAGGTTATAACCAAGTTCAACCGCAGAATAGGAGATAAGCCGTATATTGTGGGAATTGGTGAAGTTGAAAGCATAGATATAGATGAACCCGAAGATTTTATGATTGCCGACGCAATATATAATCATATTTTCAGGAAGCAGGAAAAGTAATGAATACTGTACACGTTCTGGACTGCACTTTACGAGACGGCGGCTATTGCAATCAGTGGCAGTTTGGTTTTGAAAATACAAAGAAAATAATATCCGGCTTGGTAGAGTCTGATGTAGATATCATTGAGTGCGGATTTTTAACAAATAAAATTGAATATAACCCCGATTTGACCAAATTCAATACTCTGGAGCAAATATCAGCAGTTATACCTGAAAACCGTGACGGAAAACTGTTCGTTGCAATGATGAATTACGGTGAGTATAATATTGACGATTTGCCGGAATATGACGGTTCATCAGTTGACGGCATCAGAGTTGCTTTTCATAAGAAAAATCTGAAGGAATCACTCAGCCTTTGTAAGCAAATCAAAGCAAAAGGATATAAAGTGTTTATACAGGCAATGGTTTCACTTTGCTATTCAGACAAAGAATTTCTTGAAATGATTCATATGGTAAATGAGCTTGAGCCTTATGCCTTTTATATTGTCGACAGCTTTGGAATGATGAAAAGCAAGGACCTTACTAGACTGTTTTATGTTGTGGAGCACAATCTGAAAAATAATATCTGGATCGGTTTCCATTCACATAATAATATGCAGCTTGCCTATTCAAATGCTCAGACTCTTGTAGGACTGCGTACTAACCGCAATCTGATTATAGACAGTTCCATTTATGGTATGGGCCGGGGCGCAGGTAATCTGAACACAGAGCTTTTTATTGAATTCCTTAATGATAACTTTGAAAAAAATTATCAGCTCAAACCGCTGCTTAATATTATTGATGAGATTTTAAATGATTTTTATCAGAGAAATTACTGGGGATATTCATTGCCCAACTATATTTCTGCGGCACATAATGCACATCCGAATTATGCAGGATACCTTGATGATAAAAAAACTCTTACTGTGGAGGATATGAATGAGATATTCGATATGATGGATGATGAAAAGAAATTTTCTTACGATAAAGAGTATATGGAAAAGCTGTATCTGAAATATATGGCTATGGGCAAAGTTCAGGAAGAACATAAAGAAGAACTGACCAACGCTTTAAAGGGCAAGAAAATTCTTCTTATCGCTCCGGGAAAAAGCTCCGCTGTTGAAAAAGACAAAGTTATAAAAGCAGCCTCCGAGAAAAATACGGTTGTCATATCTGTTAATTTCAATTATTCATATGCGGACGTTGACTACATATTTACAAGCAACCTCCGCAGATTTAAAGAGTTAGATAATATTAATAAACAAAAATGTATAGTAACTTCCAATATTTCTGCTGACGAAGTATATTTTCAGACGAAATATAAAAGCCTTGTAAGTTCTGATGAATCGGTACGGGATAATGCAGGTTTAATGGCAATCAAGTTCCTTATGGGATACGATGTAGAAGAAATTATGCTTGCAGGATTTGATGGATATTCCCACGATGATATAGATAATTATGCCGATAAGCAGATGACTTTTGTCACAAGAAATGCTGTTCTGGACGCTATGAATAAAGGAATGACATCAGTTCTTAAAGAATATTCAAAACAGGTTAAAATTTCATTTCTTACAACTGCAAAGCACATCATAATTTAAGTAATTATGACCTTAAATAGATTGGAGATTCAAAATGAAAGTATTGTCATTTGGTGAGATTTTATTAAGACTTGCTTCACCGGGATATACAAAACTGTTTCAGAAAGACAGTCTGGACTGCACTTTCTGCGGCGGAGAAGCAAATGTTGCAGTTTCCCTGTCAATCTTTGGTGTGGATTCTGCTTTTTTAACAAAACTTCCTGATAATGATATTGGAAAAGCTGCGGCAAATTCAATGCGTTATTTCGGAGTTGATACAAGCAGGATAATATACGGCAATGGCCGAATGGGACTTTACTATCTGGAAAAGGGTGCATCTCAAAGACCTTCAAAAGTTATATATGACCGAGCCTGTTCAGCTGTTGCAATGGCAAAAAAGGAAGAATTCAACTGGGATTTGATTTTTGAAGATATAGACTGGTTCCATTGGACAGGAATCAACCCCGCTCTTTCAGATGAAATGGCAGATATTCTTCTGGAAGCCTGTAAAAAAGCCAGGGAAAAAGGCATTACCGTTTCCTGCGACCTTAATTACCGCAAAAACCTTTGGAATACTGACAAGGCAAAAGCTGTCATGACTAAGCTTGTTCCTTATGCAGATGTTTGTATTGGCAATGAAGAAGATGCCGATAAGGTGCTGGGCATTAAGGCTGAAAATAACAATGTTGAAACAGGACAGCTTAATAAAGAAGGATATACACAGGTTGCAAAACGTATTTGTGATGAATATGGCTGTAAAAAAGCAGCAATTACATTAAGAGAAAGCTACTCTGCAAGCCGGAACGGCTGGAGTGCAATGCTATATGACGCAGAAAAAGACAAGTCATATTATTCGAGGAAGTATGATATTCAGATTGTTGACCGTGTAGGCGGCGGCGATAGCTTTACAGCCGGTCTGATATACAGCTTGATTGCGGGCAAGGAAAATCAGGATGCTATAGAGTTTGCTGCGGCTGCAAGCTGTTTAAAACATACTATTGAGGGAGATTATAACAGAACTACTGTTGAAGATGTTGAAAACCTGCTGAAAAACGGCGGCAGCGGTAGAGTTCAAAGGTGATAAATATGAACATAAGAATAGAAAAAGGCGATTTATATGCATTTATGATAATGCTTTTTCCGATATGTCATCTGATCAGTGGGTCACTTGAATACTATGACGAAATTATTGGAATGATATCTCTTGCATATGTAATTATTATGCTTTGCAAAAATAAACTTGATGGTTACTGCAGAAAAATCACATTTACATTAATGCTGATTTCATTTCTGGGTTTAGTATCCAATTTTTTCAGCGGATTGATAGATAACTATTTTGCAATACTTGTAGACTTGCTTTGGCTTTGGAAAACCTTTGCAACTTTTATATTTTTCTTTAAAATAAGTGAAGATCCAAAGGTCTGCAACAGAATAATAAGAACTCTGACTATTCCCGCAAAATTTGTTATCATAATATTATTGATCACATCAATAGTAGGTGAATTTGTTAACATTGGAGTAACAGGCGGAGAAAAAGTTTATGGAATATGGCCTTATGGATTCTTTTGGAACAACGGAATTCAGACGGGCTGGCTTGCCTTCTGCAGTATGTTAATTCTATCAATGACAGATATGCCAAAAAAAGCATATAACAAATATCTTATCTGTGCACTTATACCGCTGTTTTTAACAACATCATCTCTGGTATATTGCTGGATCTCAATGGTTTTGCTTTTGCCTTTA
>JBJFBR010000035.1:0-4090 GCA_051888545.1 Oscillospiraceae bacterium | reverse complement strand
AAAGGCAAGGCAGCTTCCCCTGCACTTACTTTGTTCCAGGATTGCTACGGCGGAAAGATAAATTATAAGGCAACCACATGGGAAAACAGATATAATGACCTTGCAAACGGAGTTCTTTCAGGTAACGGTCCTGACTTCTTCCCTGCAGATGATATGGATACATTCCCAAGAGGTGCTATTAAACAGCAGTTTGATCCAATCGACGACTATATTGACCTTGATTCAGATCTCTGGAAAGATATGAAGTCTCAGATGGATGCATTTGAATTCAATGGTAAACACTATGTATGCGTTACAAAGACGGTTCCGAGATATGCCTGCGTATATAATACACAGACTATTGAAGACAACGGCTTTGATGATCCTGCAGAGCTTTTCGAGAATGGCGAATGGGATTGGGACGTATTTGAAAAAATGTGTAAAGACTTCACAGATGACAGCCAGAAGAAATACGGCCTTGACGGTTATTGGTATGTAAAGGCTATCTCAGAAAGCTGCGGTGTTCCTCTTATTACACTTAAAGATGGTAAACTCGTTGAAAATATGAGTGATCCTGAGCTTGAAAAGGTTCAGACAAGAATGTATAATCTCCAGAAAAACGGCGTTGTATTCCCACGTTCTGAAAACGAATGGAAAACCCGTGGTAACGGAGCTAACGGCGAAGGCTTAGGTTCACACCTCACATTGTTCATTCCTATCGGTCTTTATGCTCTTGAAGCAGATCCTGGTTCAACAAAGACATTCGGTGATGTTTCTAAGGGTGAAGTAATGTTCGTTCCAATGCCTAAGGATCCTGACAGCGATACATACTATATTTCCGCAAAAGTTAACGGTTATAACTTCTGCCATGCAGGTCCTAACCCAGAGGGTGTTGCAGCTTATATGAACTGCATTAAGATTGCTACAGATAACGGCGGAGACCAGATCTATGAACAGCAGCTTAAGGATACATATAAGTGGACTGATGAAATGATCGAAATGAGAAAGACCATGTATGATATGGCTACTGAAAATCCGGTATATGATATTCAGGATGGTATATCAACAGAAGTTTCATCAATTATGCAGAATGTTTCACAGGCTACAATGATCACAGGCGGAGACGCTACATCATGGACAAAGTGCCGTTCTTCAAACCAGAAGGCTATTCAGTGGCTTTTGAATGATACTAATAAACAGATTGACGAAGTAATGAAAAATAATTAAAATGTTTATATAACTGCCGCAGAGTTTATCTGCGGCAGATTTTTTTGCCTTTTATGGTTGACAAACCGTGGATAATATACTACAATTTATATGTATACGTTTTTAATTTTAAGGTTTTAATACGAGGTGCATTATGTCAAAAATCTGTAAATCATGCGGCAGCTATTATGACGGTGACTATTGTCCGAAATGCGGCTACGGCAAAAAGAATATAAAAAGTAAAACTCTTGATAAATATAAAAAATCCGGTGAACCAAAAGGCGGTCAGATAGATATTTATCATCATCAGAACAGCGAGGAAGCAAAAAGAAAAAATAAAAAGTCCTCGGTTGTAACTATAATTGGTCTTGCTGTTATTGCTGCTGCCATTGTAATAGGCGGTTTGTTCCTTGTGGGACCTTTTTCCAATCAGAGTAAAACAGAAGTCGTTACCGATTATTTTAAAGCAATAAATACCCGTGACTTTGATTTGTATATAAAAAATATGCCTTCAGCTATGAAGAATGATTATGAGAACGACCGTGAGCTTACCGGATATACAAAAGAAGAGTATATGAATAAGTTTGCTGAGGATTTCATAAACGAGTATGGTCAGGGCTTTGTAATTACTGCAAAATGCGGTAAGGAAAAGAAAATTGACGACTATAATATGGATGAATATGAAAAGACATACGGCTCCGCTCCCAAAATTTCCGAAGCTTATGTTGTCTCCACCACGCTGAATATTAAAGGACCTGTAAAGGAAGATACTGTACATATGGAATGCTATGTAGGTAAAGTACATGGAAGGTGGAAACTGTTTAATATTGAGCAGGTAGCAGGGACAATTAATGCTGACGGTACAGTGGGTACTGATACGGAACAATCATCAGATGTTAAGGAGAGTACAAATTGATTTACTCCGATTTACTGTTTTTGCTTGGTCTTTTGCCTTGTACACTGATAGTTTCAATGTTTGACAAAAGCGCCGAGTATAAAAATCTCATATTAATTCTCTCCTCACTGCTTTTTATAAGCTGGGGAAAGCCTTTTCTAGTGTGCATAGTTTTCTTAACCGTTTTTGCGGAATGGTTAATAGGCAAATGGATTGACAAAATCAATGCACAGGGTAAAAAAGCATATCTTCCATTGCTCCTTGACGGAATAATGAATGTTGCAGTAATGATTTTTGCATTGCAAAAGCTTTTGTATGTAAATTCAGAGCCTTTTGGATTTGGGAAATATATAGTTCCCCTGTATTTTTGTTTTTATACCCTTCGCGGCTTTGGTTATTGCCTTGATGTATTTAACGGCAAAATAAAAGCGGAGAAAAACCCTTTTTGCCTGATGACCTATCTGTGCGGTTTCATATTTATGACTACAGGAGTAAATTCCTGCTACGGTGACCTTGAACCGCAGATACGCAAAAGAACTCATAATCTTAAAACTGCCAGTGACGGTGCGTCAGCATTTGTATGCGGTCTTTCAAAAACTGTTCTGCTTGCATACCCTTTGGAACAGGTAGCAAACAGCTGTATAAATAGTAAATCTTGCTTGCTGGACGGTTGGATAGGAATTTTTTCGGCTTTTTGCTTTGCATATTTTCTCTTTACGGGATTTTGCGATATTTCTTATGGCATTGCAAAGATTATGGGATTTGAGGTTGAAAGAAACTATACAAGCCTGACCGCAAGAGGCTTTTTCGGCGGTGTAATCAAAAATACCAATACATATTTGTATAATACCTTTGAAAGCCTGACAGATGTTTCAAAAAACAGCAAAGCCATAAAAGCTCTAATGATATTTGTTCTGTGTGTGGCAGGTGCTCTTTGGTATCATATAAGCAAAAGCTTTTTGCTTGCAGGCATTGTTCTTGCCATAATTGCTCTTATTGAGCTTTCCGTGCTGAAAGGCTTTTTCAAAAAAGCACCTTCATTTTTCCGTCTGATTGTCACTATGACAGGTGTTGTCCTGGTCTTTGGAACGCTGATCTCAAATTCTCCTTTGACCTTTTTCAAAAGTCTTGCAGGCATTGGCACAAGCGGAATTATCAGCAATGATGTATTTAAAATCACTTCGGGCAATGTATTTGTTATAATTGCATCATTGATTATGCTGTCACCGCTGAAAAATAAAATAAAGCAAAAAGCAGAAAGCTATTCTGTTCTTTCTGTGGAAAAATACAGCAAGATCAGTATTCTGAAAACGGTTATGCTGGCTGTCCTCTTGATTCTGAGCCTCTTGACCGTCATTTCAATGAATATAAAACTATAGCAGGTAGTAAATATGGAAAATCAGGAAAAAAATAATCTTGAAAAACAGAATATAAATTATGCTGATGAGAAAAATAAAATTGATAAGGAAATAGAAAAAATCAGCGACAGTTCAGTTATAACCCATTATGCCTTTGCTAATTTTCTGGTTATAGCTTTGATTGTGCTGTTCACATCAATTTCCTTTATAGTGCTTGCCGGTGAAAACAAGGTTGATGATACCCAGAATCCTCTTACGCTGAAAAGCTTTGCATCAGGTAAATTTGTTTCCACAATGGAGGAAAGCTATAAAAAGTCCATACCTTTTCCTTATGAATTCAAAAATGCGGGCAGCCGCCTTGCATATCTTAACGGATTTGGAAATGACCTTGAAACCTATGAAAAACATAAGGAAATCGAGCGTATTTCCGATGAAGATATAAACGAAAAGAAAGATAAAGCTCAGGAGAATATTGAAAAAGCGATAACAGAACAGCCGGAAGATACTACAACTACCGCCAAGAAACAAACTTCCACCAAAAAATCAGAAACAGAAGAACAAAGTATAACCACAATACGCCGTATTACAACGTCAGAGACTGCAGCACAAAGCAGAGAAACAACAACCACAACTACAATAAATACAAATCCGC
>JBJFBR010000034.1:0-4090 GCA_051888545.1 Oscillospiraceae bacterium | reverse complement strand
AAAGGCAAGGCAGCTTCCCCTGCACTTACTTTGTTCCAGGATTGCTACGGCGGAAGTATAAAATGGAAACAAACCACATGGTATGATAGATACAATGACCTTGCAAACGGTATTCTTGCAGGCAACGGCTATGACTTCTTCCCTGCAGATGATATGGATACATTCCCTAAAGGTGCTATTAAAAACCAGTTTGATCCAATTGATGACTATGTTGACCTTGATTCAGATCTCTGGAAAGATATGAAGTCTCAGATGGATGCTTTCCAGTTTAACGGAAAACACTATGTTTGTGTTACAAAAACCGTTCCGAAGTATGCCTGCGTATATAATACACAGACAATTGAAGATAACGGCTTTGATGATCCGGCCGAACTTTTTGAGAATGGCGAATGGGATTGGGACATATTTGAAAAAATGTGTAAAGACTTCACAGATGAAAGCCAGAAAAAATACGGCCTTGACGGTTATTGGTATGTGCATGCTATTTCAGAAAGCTGCGGTGTTCCTCTGATTGAATTCAAAGACAATAAAGTCGTTGAAAATATGGGTAATCCTCAGGTTGAAAAGATCCAGACAAGAATGTATAATCTCCAGAAAAACAATGTTGTATTCCCGCGTTGTGACAACGAATGGAAGACCCGTGGTAACGGTAAAGACGGCGAAGGCTTAGGCTCACACCTTACATTGTTCATTCCTATCGGTCTTTATTCTCTTGAAAAAGATCCTGCTTCAACCAAGAACTTCGGTGATGTAGCTAATGGTGAAGTAATGTTCGTTCCTATGCCTAAGGATCCTGACAGCGATACATACTATATTTCTGCAAAGGTTAACGGTTATGCTTTCTGCCATGACGGAGCTAATCCGGAAGGTGTTGCAGCTTATATGAACTGCATTAAGATAGCTACAGATAACGGCGGAGACAAAATTTATGAGCAGCAGCTCAAGGATACATATAAGTGGACTGATGAAATGATCGAAATGAGAAAGACCATGTATGATATGGCTACTGAAAATCCGGTATATGATATTCAGGATGGTATATCAACAGAAGTTTCATCAATTATGCAGAATGTTTCACAGGCTACAATGATCACAGGCGGAGACGCTACATCATGGACAAAGTGCCGTTCTTCAAACCAGAAGGCTATTCAGTGGCTTTTGAATGATACTAATAAACAGATTGACGAAGTAATGAAAAATAATTAAAATGTTTATATAACTGCCGCAGAGTTTATCTGCGGCAGATTTTTTTGCCTTTTATGGTTGACAAACCGTGGATAATATACTACAATTTATATGTATACGTTTTTAATTTTAAGGTTTTAATACGAGGTGCATTATGTCAAAAATCTGTAAATCATGCGGCAGCTATTATGACGGTGACTATTGTCCGAAATGCGGCTACGGCAAAAAGAATATAAAAAGTAAAACTCTTGATAAATATAAAAAATCCGGTGAACCAAAAGGCGGTCAGATAGATATTTATCATCATCAGAACAGCGAGGAAGCAAAAAGAAAAAATAAAAAGTCCTCGGTTGTAACTATAATTGGTCTTGCTGTTATTGCTGCTGCCATTGTAATAGGCGGTTTGTTCCTTGTGGGACCTTTTTCCAATCAGAGTAAAACAGAAGTCGTTACCGATTATTTTAAAGCAATAAATACCCGTGACTTTGATTTGTATATAAAAAATATGCCTTCAGCTATGAAGAATGATTATGAGAACGACCGTGAGCTTACCGGATATACAAAAGAAGAGTATATGAATAAGTTTGCTGAGGATTTCATAAACGAGTATGGTCAGGGCTTTGTAATTACTGCAAAATGCGGTAAGGAAAAGAAAATTGACGACTATAATATGGATGAATATGAAAAGACATACGGCTCCGCTCCCAAAATTTCCGAAGCTTATGTTGTCTCCACCACGCTGAATATTAAAGGACCTGTAAAGGAAGATACTGTACATATGGAATGCTATGTAGGTAAAGTACATGGAAGGTGGAAACTGTTTAATATTGAGCAGGTAGCAGGGACAATTAATGCTGACGGTACAGTGGGTACTGATACGGAACAATCATCAGATGTTAAGGAGAGTACAAATTGATTTACTCCGATTTACTGTTTTTGCTTGGCCTTTTGCCTTGTACACTGATAGGTTTAATGTTTGACAAAAGCGCCGAGTATAAAAATCTCATATTAATTCTCTCATCGCTGATTTTTATAAGCTGGGGAAAGCCTTTTCTGGTGTGCATAGTTTTCTTAACCGTTTTTGCTGAATGGTTAATAGGCAAATGGATTGACAAAATCAATGCACAGGATAAAAAAGCATATTTTCCATTGCTCCTTGACGGAATAATGAATATGGCAGTAATGATTTTTGCATTGCAAAAGCTTTTGTATGTAAATTCAGAGCCTTTTGGATTTGGGAAATATATAGTTCCCCTGTATTTTTGTTTTTATACCCTTCGCGGCTTTGGTTATTGCCTTGATGTATTTAACGGCAAAATAAAAGCGGAGAAAAACCCTTTTTGCCTGATGACCTATCTGTGCGGTTTCATATTTATGACTACAGGAGTAAATTCCTGCTACGGTGACCTTGAACCGCAGATACGCAAAAGAACTCATAATCTTAAAACTGCCAGTGACGGTGCGTCAGCATTTGTATGCGGTCTTTCAAAAACTGTTCTGCTTGCATACCCTTTGGAACAGGTAGCAAACAGCTGTATAAATAGTAAATCTTGCTTGCTGGACGGTTGGATAGGAATTTTTTCGGCTTTTTGCTTTGCATATTTTCTCTTTACGGGATTTTGCGATATTTCTTATGGCATTGCAAAGATTATGGGATTTGAGGTTGAAAGAAACTATACAAGCCTGACCGCAAGAGGCTTTTTCGGCGGTGTAATCAAAAATACCAATACATATTTGTATAATACCTTTGAAAGCCTGACAGATGTTTCAAAAAACAGCAAAGCCATAAAAGCTCTAATGATATTTGTTCTGTGTGTGGCAGGTGCTCTTTGGTATCATATAAGCAAAAGCTTTTTGCTTGCAGGCATTGTTCTTGCCATAATTGCTCTTATTGAGCTTTCCGTGCTGAAAGGCTTTTTCAAAAAAGCACCTTCATTTTTCCGTCTGATTGTCACTATGACAGGTGTTGTCCTGGTCTTTGGAACGCTGATCTCAAATTCTCCTTTGACCTTTTTCAAAAGTCTTGCAGGCATTGGCACAAGCGGAATTATCAGCAATGATGTATTTAAAATCACTTCGGGCAATGTATTTGTTATAATTGCATCATTGATTATGCTGTCACCGCTGAAAAATAAAATAAAGCAAAAAGCAGAAAGCTATTCTGTTCTTTCTGTGGAAAAATACAGCAAGATCAGTATTCTGAAAACGGTTATGCTGGCTGTCCTCTTGATTCTGAGCCTCTTGACCGTCATTTCAATGAATATAAAACTATAGCAGGTAGTAAATATGGAAAATCAGGAAAAAAATAATCTTGAAAAACAGAATATAAATTATGCTGATGAGAAAAATAAAATTGATAAGGAAATAGAAAAAATCAGCGACAGTTCAGTTATAACCCATTATGCCTTTGCTAATTTTCTGGTTATAGCTTTGATTGTGCTGTTCACATCAATTTCCTTTATAGTGCTTGCCGGTGAAAACAAGGTTGATGATACCCAGAATCCTCTTACGCTGAAAAGCTTTGCATCAGGTAAATTTGTTTCCACAATGGAGGAAAGCTATAAAAAGTCCATACCTTTTCCTTATGAATTCAAAAATGCAGGCAGCCGCCTTGCATATCTTAACGGTTTTGGAAATGAACTCAAGACCTATGAAAAGCATAAGGAAATCGAGCGTATTTCCGATGAAGATATCAACGAAAAGAAAGATAAAGCTCAGGAGAATATTGAAAAAGCGATAACCGAACAGCCGGAAGATACTACAACTGCCGCCAAGAAACAAACTTCCGCCAAAAAATCAGAAACAGAAGAACAAAGTGTAACCACAATACGCCGTATTACAACCTCAGAAACTGCAGCACAAAGCAGAGAAACAACAACCACAACTACAATAAATACAAATCCGC
>JBJFBR010000033.1:20540-24006 GCA_051888545.1 Oscillospiraceae bacterium | reverse complement strand
ATTGCAAGAGTTTTAAAGCCCATTTGCAGAGAATTTAACAACGCTGCCATAGTTGAAGGTCCCGCAATGTTTACGCTGTAGTCCCGCTGTAATGTTTCCACAAGCCCGTGATTGACCACTTCTGCGTATAAGCCTTCAAAAGGCAGGAACATAATTGCAAAATTTGTGGTATAAGGAGGACAAATGTATTTATCCTTAATATCTTTTGCACATTTTTTGATGATTGCCTCAAGATTTTTGTATGCCAGCTTAACTGCGTCAGCATTGCCTGATTCATATGCGTCCTGCAGGGCTGCATAAGTATCTCCCGGGAATTTTGAATCGATAGGCAGATAAATATGCTCACCTTCGCTGTTTCCCGGCAGCTTGACTGCAAACTCAACATGGTTTGAACTTCCCGGGATAGTCGGCACTTCTTTGTCATACTGCTCAGGTGTAAGAATTTCTTCAAGTATTGCTCCAAGCTGTATTTCTCCTAAAATACCTCTTGTCTTGACATTTGAAAGCACCTTTTTCAGGTCGCCCACACCTGACGCAAGATTCTGCATTTCGCCCAGACCTTTGTAAACCTGCTCAAGACGTTCGCTTACCATTTTAAATGAACGGTTCATCTTGTCCTCAAGCGTTGTCTGCAGCTTTTCGTCAACTGTAACTCTGATCTCATCAAGCTTTTTGTTGTTGTCGTCCTGTATGTAGTTGAGCTGCTTGGAAATTGTTCCGCGCATGGCTTCAAGCTTTTGCTCGTTGTTTGATTCAAGGGTTTTAAGACGGTTTTCCAGGGCTTTCATCTGCTCTGCCACATTGTTTCCCGAAGCCTGCTGCTTTTCCGTAACCGCCTTGTCCATAGCTTCAATTCGCTGACTTTGCAGCTCAAATCCGTTTTTCTGATTTTCAATAATAAGGTCGCCCAGGTTTTTTACAGCACTTTGTATGTTGCTGTTTATTTCCTGCCGCTGCTGAGTCATAGATGAATTTACCTCATCACGGAGCTTTTCGATTGCTTTGTCAGTTTCCTCTGTATTGTTTTCGCTTTTGCTTTTGATAAGGCTGAAAATTATTGCTGCCTGTAAAATTATTATGAGAATTATCCCTATAAGAATTGCTGTCTGCATAATATAAATCTCTCCTGTTCAATATTAAAATAATTATATCATATTTCTGATATTTTTACAAGCAGGTCAATTTCTCTGTGCTTGACATATTGTAAAATGAGTGTTATCATTATTATGAGAAGTTGTGTACAGAGGATATAGAAATGGATAAAATGAAAATCGGAAATATAGATATAAAAAAGACCGCCGCTCTGGCTCCAATGGCATCTGTGGCTGATAAATCATATCGCTTGCTTTGTAAGGAATTTGGTGCGTCATATCTTGTGAGTGAAATGATTTCGTCAAAGGGACTTTGTTTCGGAGATAAAAAAACCGCACAGCTGTGTGAAATCGAAGAACAGGAATACCCAATGGCATTGCAGATTTTCGGCGAAGAACCGTCGTATATGGGCAAAGCTGCATATTTGCTTAATAAATATTGCCCTCCTGTTATTGATATTAATATGGGCTGTCCCGTTCCAAAAATCGTGGGAAACGGCAGCGGTTCAGCACTTATGAAAAATCCCAGGACAGCCTTTGAAATTGCCAAAGAGGTCGTTAAAAATGCTGATTGCCCTGTCACGGTGAAAATCCGTGCAGGCTGGGATAACGAACATATAAATGCAGTAGAAATGGCAAAAATTCTTGAGCAGGCAGGCATTTCCGCCATAGCTGTTCACGGAAGAACCAGAAATCAGATGTATTCTGGAAAAGCCGACTGGGAAGTAATCAGACAGGTTAAACAAGCTGTAAAAATTCCCGTTATAGGCAATGGAGATGTAAAAACTCCTCAGGATTGCAAAGCTATGTATGAGCAGACAGGCTGTGACCTTGTAATGATTGGCAGAGGTTCCTACGGCAGACCTTGGATTTTTAAAGAAGTTGAGCATTATCTTGAAACGGGAGAAGAACTTGCTGAAATATCTCTTGAAGAGAAAATGTGTGTCATGCTCCGTCACGGAAAAATGCTTTGTAAATATAAAGACGAAAAACAGGGAATGAAAGAAATGCGTAAGAATGTTGCCTGGTATATAAAAGGACTTCCCAACGCAGCAAAAATCCGTGGCAACTGCGGTATGCTCAATGAATACGGAGATTTAGAGAAACTCAGTGAAGAAATACTTGCAAGAGGTGAATAAATATGGGAAAGCTTTATGTGGTTGGAACACCCATCGGCAATCTGGGAGATATGACCTACAGAGCGGTTGAAACGCTGAAATCTGTGGACTTCATCTGTGCCGAGGATACACGAGTTACGGCAAAGCTTTTAAACTATTTTAAAATAGACACCCCGACGATTAGCTATCATGAGCATAATGCCAAAACCGCAGGAGAAACTGTTCTGAACAGAATTCTGGCAGGAGAAAACGGGGCAATCGTTACCGATGCGGGTATGCCCTGTATTTCCGACCCGGGAGAGGACTTAGTTAAGCTTTGTGCTGAAAATAATATTGAGATAAATGTTGTTCCCGGACCGTCAGCCGTGGTTTCTGCTTTGGCAGTCAGCGGCCTTTCTACATCACGTTTTCGCTTTGAGGGCTTTTTGTCAACGGTAAAAAAACAAAGATATGAACATCTTGCATCAGTTAAGGACGCAACTGATACTTTGATTTTTTATGAAGCACCCCATAAGCTGATTTATACTTTGAAGGATATGCTTGAATATTTCGGCGACAGAAAAATCTCTCTTTGCCGGGAGCTTACAAAAATTCATGAAGAAATTTTCAGAACAACGCTTTCCCAGGCTGTGGAGTTTTATTCTGAAAAGAAACCAAAAGGCGAATTTGTGCTTATTATCGAGGGTGCAAAGGCTGAAGATATAATCAAAACCGAAACTATTGACGAGGCTGTTGAAAGAGTAAAAGAGCTTGTTTCAAAGGGTATGAGAGGCGCAGACGCCTGCCGTGAAATTGCAAAGGCAACAGGCTTTTCAAAAGGCGAACTTTATTCCAGACTGATTGAGGATAAAGCCAATGGCTGAGCTTGAAATTTCAATCAGAGAGATAACCTTGTCTGAATGTGATGATTTTTATGCCATTGAGAAAATCTGCTTTACTGATTTCTGGAGCAGGGCTGATTTTGAATATCAGATAAAAAGTCCGAATTCCAAAATTATCGGAGCATTTGCAAAGAATAAACCTGTAGGCTTTGTAAATGTTCAGTATATAGCCGGAGAACTTTCGATAAATAATATTGCGGTTTTAGACGAGCACCGCAAAAAAGGCATTGCTAAAAGGCTTTTGGAGTATGTTTTTCAAGAGTATCCAAAAGCGGAATGTGCATATCTTGAGGTAAGGGAAAGCAATACTCCTGCCCGCAGACTGTATGAAAAATTTGATTTCAAAGCAGTCGGCAAGCGAGAGAATTATTATCAC
>JBJFBR010000033.1:18096-20440 GCA_051888545.1 Oscillospiraceae bacterium | reverse complement strand
ATTGATGCAGTTGAAATTCAGCAAAAGGCATATGACCTTATGAAAATCACGGTAAAACATAATAACATAGAAAATATTGTCCCTGTCTTGTCCGACTTAAATGACTACAAGTCGGATAGTCTCCTTGACCTTATAACCTGCAATCCGCCCTATAAAATCAGTGGAACAGGAGCAAAAAATGACAGCGAGGCTGTGTCTATAGCCCGTCATGAAATGCTTTGTACTATTGACGATGTGTGCGCCTCAGCAAAAAGAAATCTGAAATTCGGGGGAAGGCTGTGCATATGCAACCGTCCTGAAAGACTTTGCGATATAATGATTGCCATGAGAAAAAACGGCATTGAACCAAAGCGAGTGAGATTTGTTTCAAAGACAGCAAAGGACGCTCCATGGCTTGTTATGGTAGAAGGCAGAAAAGGCGGAAAGCCTTTTTTGCAGGTTGAACCGCAGTTTTATACCAGAACTGAAAGCGGAGAATATACAGAGGAAATGAAAAGAATATACGGACCGGAAGAAAACAAAAATACAGAAGTGAAAATTATGCTTGGAAAAACTGTTAAAGTAATTGTTGACAGGCCACTGGGAAGTTATCACCCTGAACATAAAAATTTATACTATCCTGTTAATTACGGTTATGTAGAAGGTGTTGTTGCACCTGACGGAGAATACCAAGATGCATATATTTTAGGTGTTGATATACCATTGAAAGAATTTACAGGTAAAATTATTGCAGTTATTAACAGATTAGACGATAATGAGGATAAACTGGTTGTTGCTCCTGAAAATATGATGTTCTCTAAGGAAGAAATAACAGACCAGACTCAATTTCAGGAACAATTCTTTAAAACTGAAATAAAAATGTAATAATCAATAGCTGTACGGAGTAACAATAATATGGATTTGCCAAAACGAAAACAGATAAGATTGAAAAATTACGATTATTCACAGAACGGAATGTATTTTATTACAATATGTACAAAAGACAGGAAAGAAATTCTATGGGCAACAGATGTAGGGGACGGCGTCCTCGACGTCCCGGATATTACATCTGATAAAATTTACAGAACATCCGGCGGACAAATTTGTAACAACGGAGTTTTGCTATGTTGTGCATATGATATTGGAAATGTATTTTTGTCCGAATATGGAATCGCTATACAAAACCAAATTACTGATATGAATAAAATATATACTGATTTTGAAATTATACATTACGTAATTATGCCTAACCATATTCATTTCATTTAAAAAATAAATAATGTAGAAAAAGATTTATTAAACGGGACGTCGAGGACGCCGTCCCCTACCAAACCGAGTGTTCCTAAGATCATTTCAACATTCAAAAGATTTGTTAATAAAAATTTTGGATACAATATTTTTCAGCGTTCATACTACGACCACATAATCAGAAACGAAAGAGAATATGAGAGCATATCAAGATATATTTATGAAAACCCGGCAAAATGGGAAAAGGATTGTTATTATACGTCAAAATACAATAAAAATACAGAGGTGAAAAAATGAAAATACTTGCAATAGAAAGCTCGTGTGATGAAACAGCCTGTGCTGTAGTTGAGGACGGAGTAAATGTGCTTTCAAATATTGTGGCAACACAAATTGACGAGCACAAGCTTTACGGAGGAGTTGTTCCTGAAATTGCTTCACGCCGTCACTGCGAAAATATTTCCCGTGTAGTAAAATCGGCTCTTGAGGAAAGCAGCTGTACTCTTGATGATATAGATGCAGTAGCTGTAACATATGCGCCGGGGCTTATAGGAGCTTTGCTTGTGGGCATAAGCTATGCAAAAGGACTTGCCATGTCGGCAGGAAAGCCGCTTGTTGCAATACATCATATTGCAGGCCATATTGCTGCAAATTATATTTCACATCCCCAATTAAAACCGCCGTATCTCTGCCTTGTGGTATCAGGAGGCCATTCACACATAGTTGAAGTTAAAGACTATACAAAGTATCATGTTATCGGAAGGACCCGTGATGACGCAGCAGGGGAATGTTTTGACAAAGTAGCAAGAACTTTAGGCTATGAATATCCCGGAGGAAAATATATTGATGCAGCAGCAAAAAAAGGCAATCCAAATGCTTATCAGCTGCCTCACCCTAAGGTACAGGGCAGCGAGTATGATTTCAGCTTTTCCGGGCTGAAAACAGCAGTTATAAATCTTGTGCACAATGCTGAGCAAAAGGGTGAAAGCATTAACCGAGAGGATATGGCCGCAAGTTTTCAGAAAACAATTTCGGACATACTTGTAAAGAAAACAATGCTTGCAGCAGAGAATTACGGTTATAAAACCATAGCTGTGGCAGGTGGTGTTTCAGCCAATTC
>JBJFBR010000033.1:7695-17996 GCA_051888545.1 Oscillospiraceae bacterium | reverse complement strand
AGATCGTTATTACAAAGAGAAAAATTATAATGAGGTGTCACCATGAAACTGTTAGCAATAGACGGAAACAGCATTATGAACAGAGCCTTTTACGGCATAAGAATTCTCTCTTCATCAAAAGGAGAATACACTAATGCTATAACGGGGTTTATGAATATTTATCTCAAGGAGTTTGAAAAAATCAAGCCCGACTGCGTTGCTGTGGCATTTGATTTGAAAGCGCCTACATTCAGACACAAAGCCAGTGATACCTATAAGGCTAACCGCAAGGGTATGCCTGAAGAACTGGCTCAGCAAATGCCTTTGATAAAAGAACTGCTCACAGATCTGGGCATAAAAATCATTGAATGTGAAGGTTACGAGGCTGACGATATCCTTGGCACGCTTTCCAGAATATTTGCAGATTCCGGCAACGAGTGCGTTATTCTTACCGGCGACCGTGACAGCTTTCAGCTTGTTGACAATAATGTTACTGTTTATCTTGCAGGCACAAAGGAAACTAAAATATATACACCTCAGCGAATTATGGAGGAATACGGTGTTAAGCCCCGTCAGATGATTGAGGTCAAAGCACTTATGGGGGATAGCTCCGACAACATTTCAGGAGTTAAGGGAATCGGCGAAAAAACAGCTCTCAGCCTTATTCAGAACAATCATTCTATAGAAGAACTATACAATAATCTGGATAATATTGAGCTTACAAAAAGTGTCCGTGCAAAGCTTGAAAACGGTAAACAGGACGCTTTTGACAGCCATTTTCTTGCGGAAATTTATCTTAAAGTGCCAATAGAGGACAATCCCGACAATTATTTACTGCAAGCCCCCGACAGCGAAAAGACAAAGGCCCTTTTATCCCGCCTTGAAATGAATAAGCTTATGGAGCGATTGAATTTAAAGGGTGAAAGCTCTTCAGATTTTCAAGATATCAGCGAAAAAAAGACCAAGCTTGCAGACCTGCCCAAATATGAAGTGGAAGTACTTTCAGACAAGCTGCTTTCAGAAATTGCCGAAAAAGACACCAGTTTTATATTCAAAAACAATAAACTGGAGATTTTTGCACAAAACAGAATTTATACCTGCGACGGCGAAAATCTTATTCTTAAGTATTTTACTTCAAACGGTAAAAAGCAATGTTTTGAGGGAAAAGCAGCTCATAAATTCTGCTTTTCAAGAAATGCAGAGCTGAAAAACTTAGATTTTTGTGCTGATCTTGCAGGATATCTGCTCAATTCTCAGTCAAGCGAATACACCGTTGAAAATTTATGTCTTGCATATAATGTGATTTATCGCAGCGATATGGATGAATATGGGGACATTTCCAGTCTTGAGGCTCTTAACAACGGCTTAAAATCAAGACTTTCCACCGACGAAATGGACAAACTTTATTATGAAATTGAGCTGCCTTTATGTGAAGTTCTGGCTTCAATGGAGGTTTACGGCGTCAAAGCTGATACACAAGGAATCAAGGACTTTGGAGTTTCATTAAAAGCACAGATTGAACAGCTGACTCAGCAGATTTATGATTATGCAGGCAAGGAATTTAACATTGCATCCCCAAAACAACTGGGACAGGTTTTATTTGAGGATCTGAAGCTCCCTGTTAAAAAGAAAACCAAAAGCGGATATTCCACCAACGCCGAAGTGCTTGAATCACTTTCATCAAAGCACCCTATTGTTCCGCTTATAATTGAATACAGAACCTTAACAAAGCTCAATTCCACCTATGTTGAGGGACTTTTAAAAGAGGTTGAAGAAGACGGACGGGTACATTCTGTTTTCAAGCAGACTGAAACCCGCACCGGCAGAATTTCTTCCACAGAGCCAAATATGCAGAACATTCCCGTGCGAAAAGAAGTCGGCAGAAATATGCGGAAATTTTTCATTGCAAAGGAAGGCTGTGTACTTCTTGACGCCGATTACAGCCAGATTGAACTGAGAGTTCTTGCATCTGTATGCGGAGATGAAAATATGCAGCAGCTGTTTTTAGAAGGCAAGGATATTCACCGCAGCACCGCAGCACAGGTCTTTGACCTGCCCGAAGATTTCGTCACCCCCGAAATGAGATCTGCGGCAAAAGCTGTAAACTTCGGAATTATTTACGGAATCGGTGCATTCTCACTTTCAAAGGACATTGGAGTTTCAGTTGCCGAGGCGAAAAAATATATAAACAGCTATCTTGACAACTTTCCAAAGGTTACAGAATTTATGAACAATGCAGTGGAAAGCGGAATAAAAAACGGATATGTTACCACGCTTTTCGGCAGAAGAAGATACATTCCTGAGCTTTCGGCAAGCAACAAAAACATTCAGGCTTTCGGAAAAAGAGCTGCAATGAATGCTCCTATTCAGGGTACTGCTGCTGACATTATAAAAATTGCAATGATAAAGGTTTACAATCGTCTTAAAGCAGAAAAGCTCAATGCCAGACTTATTTTACAGGTCCACGACGAGCTGATTATTGAAGCAGAGCAAAGTGATGCAAAGCGAGCAGCTATTGTCCTCAAAGAGGAAATGGAAAATGCAGTCAAGCTTGCGGTACCAATGTCCGTTGATGTCAACATCGGTTACAGCTGGTACGATACGAAACAATAAAACATACAAAAAAACAGCAGCTTGGAATTTTCCAGACTGCTGTTTTCTATGGGGTTTTAAACTTGAAAGATATAACTTTCAAACAAAGTACCTTATTAATCAATCTTACTCTTGAAATGAAGCTTATCAAGTGCAAAGCCAAGAATTATATAAAGCACTGCACTGGTTGCAATCTGCAAAACATTTGGTATTGCATCTGCAAAGCCGGCAACAAGGTTTCCGTAAATAAAAATACCGCTGTAAAGTCCATATCCGCCAACGCAAAGTATAAGTGCAGGAATAAGAGCTATAAAATTGCGGACATTCAGAATTGTAGGCTTTTTTGATGTAAAGAACAATGCTGTCAGGCCTTTGATTACCAAAGTGGCAGGAACCCATATCCAATAACCTGAAAGTGCATCTGACAATGCTCCGCCTACTGCTGCCGCAAAAACTGCATACGGTGTCGGCAAAACAGATGCAGCAAGGAATATAATTCCATCACCGACATGAACATATCCCTTAATTGTAGGAACATGCAAAAACGCTGTGAGTACATAAATGATTGCTGTAAAAAGTCCTGTAAAAACAAGAAGCTTTATCTGCTTATTGCTTTTAACTGCTGTGTTTGTTGAAGCTGACATAATAATCCCCCTGTTATTGTTTTTTATATTACCGAAACTTTCGATATATTTATGATATACCTATTTTCACAGATAATCAAATTTTTAAAATTGCCATTCTCTTAATCAGAATTTGTGCACAATTAACAGAAAGTTATTTTGTACTTATTTCAGATATTGTCGAAAAAGGAAATAAAACCGATTTGAAATTTATGGATAAATTTTACTGTTCGTTTTGTTATACAAAAAACAAAATATATTCCCCGTCAACCATTATGCAATAGGTAGAAATGGATAATATATGTTTATTGACAAAATCAGCAGATTGTTTTATAATCAGAAAAGTACAAATATAAAATGAACGGGTGATTATATTTATGACAAGAAAGGAAAAAGCTCTGGAGGTCTGCCGACTTCTTGAAGAAAAATATCCTGACGCTTTATGCTCGCTTGTATACTCAAAGCCTCACGAGCTGATGATTGCAGGAAGGCTTTCCGCTCAATGCACAGACGCACGGGTAAACATTGTAACAAAAGAGCTTTTCGAGAAATATCAGTCCATTGATGATTTTGCAAATGCGGACATTCACGATGTTGAGGAAATTGTAAAACCATGCGGTCTATACAAAACAAAAGCAAAATCCATTGTTGAAATGTGCCGTCAGATTCGTGACAACTTTAGCGGAGAAATACCCCAGACCATTGAAGAGCTGACCACCCTTTCAGGAATAGGAAGAAAAACAGCAAATCTTATATTAGGCGATGTTTTTCACAAGCCAGCGGTTGTCACAGACACTCATTGCATAAGAATATGCGGAAGGCTTGGTTTAACAAAAAATACCGAACCCGTAAAGGTTGAAAGCGATTTAAGAAAGATACTGCCTCCCGAAAAGTCTTCTGATTTTTGCCACAGGCTGGTACTTTTCGGCAGAGACGTATGCAAAGCAAGGGGGGAAAAGTGCGGTGAATGCACATTGCGTCAATTATGCAATTACGGCAAAAAGAAAAAATAACAAAAGGACTGCCCAATATGGACAGTCCTTATATTTTTTTATATCAGATTGCTTTAAAAGCTTCATCCAGATCGTAAATGATATCATCAATATGCTCTGTACCGATTGAAAGACGAATTGTGTTTGGATAAATACCCTGTTCAGCCTGTTCTTGTTCATTAAGCTCTGCATGAGTTGTAGATGCAGGGTGGATAACCAATGACTTAACATCTGCAACATTAGCAAGAAGTGAGAACAATTTTAAGTTATCAATAAACTTCTGTGCTGTTTTTGCATCACCTTTTACTTCAAATGTGAAGATTGAACCGCCGCCGTTAGGGAAATATTTATTATAAAGTGCCTGCTGATCCGGATCATCAGAAATTGAAGGATGATGAACCTTTTCAACCTTTGGATTTTCACTTAAATATTTAACTACCTTGAGCGCATTCTCAACATGTCTTTCAACTCTCAATGAAAGTGTTTCAAGTCCCTGAAGGAAAATGAATGCGTGGAACGGTGAAAGAGTAGCTCCCGTATCTCTCAGAAGAATAGCTCTGATTCTTGTAACAAATGCAGCACCCGGAGCAGCATCTGCAAAGCTTATGCCGTGATAGCTTGGATTTGGTTCTGTAAGCTGAGGGAACTTGCCTGACTTCTTCCAATCAAACTTTCCGCCTTCAACAATTACACCGCCGATTGTTGTACCATGACCGCCGATAAACTTTGTTGCAGAATGAATTACGATATCTGCACCGTATTCAATAGGTCTTACAAGATATGGGGTTGCAAATGTATTATCAACCAACAATGGAATACCGTGGGCATGGGCAATATTTGCAATAGCTTCAATATCAACAACATCTGAATTCGGATTACCCAGAGTTTCAATATACAAAGCCTTTGTATTCTCTTTTATAGCCTTTTCAAAATTCTGCGGATCCAGCGGATCAACAAATGTTGTTGTTACACCATAGTCAACCAATGTATGTGCCAGAAGGTTATATGTTCCGCCGTAAATATTCTGTGCCGCAACGATATGGTCACCTGCAAGTGCAATATTCTCGATTGCATATGTTACTGCTGCTGCGCCTGAGGCAACTGCCAGAGCTGCTGTTCCGCCTTCAAGTGCTGCAACTCTCTTTTCAAACACATCTTCAGTAGGATTGGTAAGTCTGCCATAGATATTGCCTGCATCCTTGAGAGCAAAACGGTCAGCAGCATGCTGTGAATTATGGAAAACATATGATGATGTCTGATAAATCGGTACAGCTCTTGCGTCTGTTACCGGATCTGCCTCTTCCTGTCCAACGTGAAGTGCTTTTGTTTCAAATTTAAGATCTCTCTCTCTTATATCGCTCATTTCAAATACCTCTTTCATAAATATTATTTTTATATACGTATAATCAATCAATTAAAAGCCTATACAGCAACACATTCGCATGGTTTCGGGAATTTGTATTCTATTTTTTATGTAACTCATAAATACCACATCCGTTTCATATATTTCATAGTAGTATACTATGTTTTGCTGTGATTTTATGATACCACATACTTTTATATTTGTCAACAGATTTTTTTCTTTTTGTAGCTATGTACAAAAGAATCATATTATTCCTGTATGATTTCCGCCAGTTTATCCTCTTTTACGGAATATGAACAGTTTGCTTATAATATAGTTTAATATAAACACAACTATGCTTGCAACAATTTTAACGATCCACAAATTCATATCAAGAACTGATACACCAAGCCACATCATAAATGTTTCTACAATTAAAGTAAGAAAACGTCCGCTGTAAAATGAAAATGCCTCGGCAAAAATACCCTTTGCCCCATGAGCAGTATGTTCAAAAACCCAGATTCTATTAGTTACATAGGCAAATGTTACTGCACATATCCATGAAACAACATTACTCGGAACAACTGCTATGTCTTGATCTATACCAATAAGGTCAGTCAGAATAAATTCAGGGATTCCCAAAGCTATAAAGCTGACAACAGTAGTAAGCAATCCAAAAAAACAATAAAGCAGCATTTCCTTATATTTTGTATACAATGGATTTAATTTTTTCAAAAAGCCTTTTGACATTATTCTGTCAAATACATCAGGTTCCTTATCCTTTTTTAACATCTCATCCGCCATAGACCTTATTAAAACCACCCTTCTGAATTAATAGCAATAGTAATATTATACATCAAACAATGCTGTTTTTCAAGTAATTATTGATTTTTTTCAAAAATTATGTTATGATAATATTAGTTATAAAAGAACTGCATTAAGAATTTTTATAATCACTTTTAATATTGAAAGGATGATTTGATTTCGCATATATCTGCGGAAAGTTATATGATATTTTTAATTATTATTTGTCTTATTATTTCGGGATTCTGTTCCTCTACAGAGACAGCATTTTCTGCCGTAAATCGCATCAGACTTAAGAATTTTGCCAATGCAGGAAATAAAAATGCCAAAAAGGCAATCAGAATCATAGACGACTTTGATAAATCACTTACCACCATACTTGTATTAAACAACATTGTAAACATTGCTTCATCATCAATAGCAACTGTTATTTTTACTGAGAAATTCGGCAGCGGAAGTGTTGGAATTGCAACCATTGTTATGACGGTACTTGTACTTTTATTCGGTGAAATTATACCAAAAAGCCTTGCAAAAGAAAATTCCGAAAACTTTTCAATGTTTATGGCTCCGGTTCTTTCGGTATGTATGTTTATTCTTACGCCGATAACCAAAATCTTTATGGCTATCAAAAACTTTGTTGCAAAGATCGCTGTAAAAAACAAAAAGAATGCACCTTCTGTTACTGAAGAAGAGCTGAAATACATTATTGAAGAAATTGAAGACGAAGGCGTTCTTGAAGAACAGGAATCCGATCTTGTAAGATCTGCTTTAGAGTTCGATGAAATCACCATTGACCGGATTCTTGTGCCAAGAGTAAACATAATCGGAATTGACATTGAAACACCTATAGAACAAATAAAGCAGACTATTCTTGAAAACCCGTATTCCCGTTTTCCCGTATATGAAAACACCATTGATTCAATCGAAGGCGTTATACATCAGGCAGATTTTTTCAAGCTTTATTTCAGCGGCGGAAAAGATATAAAATCAATTATTACAAAGCCGCTGTATATTTCTGAAAACAAACACATTTCAGAGGCTTTAAATGAAATGCAAAAAGAAAAAGTGCATATGGCAATCGTCGTAGACCAATACGGAGGTACAGAAGGCATATGCACACTAGAGGATATTCTTGAAGAGCTTGTAGGAGAAATATATGACGAAAGCGACGCAGAAGACACATCATTCATCAAGAAAAGCGATAATTTATACGAAGTTTCTCCCGAGCTTTCAATCAATGATTTCCTTGACCGTCTTGATCTGCCCGAAGACACCATTGAAACAGAAAGAAATTCCATAGGCGGCTGGGTTATGGAATTAATAGACAATGTACCAAAACCAAACCAGATTGTATCCAACGGTATATTTACTATGCGTATTATTATGGCTGACGATCAAAAAATTGACAGAATTCTAGTGCGAATTAAAGATAACAACAATGACAATAAATAAAAAATCCTGATGCTGAATATGTCAGCATCAGGATTTTTTTATCAGCTGACTTTTAACCATGCACAGGCAATATCCAGAGCCTCATACAGACTGCATGACTTAACAACGTTCTTTACAATCTGCTCATTGGGAGGAAGTGTACTGTCGGTTGCCATTTTTATAATTCTCACTTTATTTGCAACATCAATATCGCCTTGTTTTTCCGTATCAATAATATCAATCATTACAACATATTCATCATACATATTGCCAAAGTAAAGCTGTTTTCCTTTTCTTACAAGAGGCAATCCCTTATAGCTGAAAAATTGTTTGCTTTCTGACATAAAACATCATTCCTTTCTGTACCAATATAAATGTCATTGCTGCAACTTTTTTATTCTATTACAGCTTATATAAATTATTTGTCGGATTTAATAGCTTACAACAATATTTCCGCCGTTTTCTAAAGCGTCCATATTTTTTACAAACTTTTCAGTCCAATCAATCGCTATTCTGAATGAAGTATTACCGTTGAGCTTTACAACGGCTTTTCTTTCACTGTTATCCTTATAAAACTCAAGAACATCTTTTGCATTATCAGCAGCAGTTATTTCGATAGTCATAAACTTTTCCCCAGCAGGCTCTTTATACCATATTTCTGTAGTCGGGCATGTAAGCAAATACTGATAGAAATTCTTGAACTCAGAAGCCTTCACCTTTTTGCCGTTAACCGTTGCACTATCAAACTCGCCGTCCTTTGCAGTAAGCTTATACTCAGTTACCGCACCGTTTGTTTCAACTTTAATATTATTTACATCATTAATATTGTTATATGTCATAAGCGTTGTAATAATGTCTTCCGGCTTTACTGTTGTCCAAGGGAGTTTATCCGCAAGTATTTTCCATATACAGTCTCCGCCGTTTATGCCTTCAAGATAACAATAATATGCTGTAGGAGTTGAGTTCTTTTTGCCGTCTTCATTTTCAGTATAAATAGCATTACCAATCTTCAAAACATAATTTTCATCGCTGCTGCTATAAGAAACAGTTGCTGTTGGATTGGATATTCCATACTTCTTGAAATCATCATCTGTCGGGAAGATTTTTACTGCTGAATCAGCAGATATGCCCCAAAGCCCATGAGTAATGTTTGCTGATGTTGAACCATTCAGATACGAGAAAATCGGTTTAACCATTATCTGTGAGGAAATCTTATCAGTTTTATTGACATTATCATTCTGAATAACTATATCATAATCCAGGTCAGGTCTGCTGACAGTCATTTTACCGTAATTATCAACCTCTTCCGGGGTTTCAATAAGAGTTGTATTTATATAATCTTCTTTTGCATTAAGAAAATCATCTATATCATATTTCCGTACAACATAAACTTTTGATTGTCCCTTTTCGCAAAGATATCTGCTCTTTATACTTGTATTAGGGGTGTCATTTCCCACAAGAAGAGTAATATTTTTTCCGTTGGTAAAGTTCACTCTAAATTCACATTGTGGACTTTTAAGGCCGTATTTATCCAAATCAGTTGCGTTTTCTTCTGCAATTTTAAATGCCGACAAAGTTGACGCTGTTTCAACCAGACTCTTTTCGCTGGATACATTCTGATTCAAGCCTTTCAGCTCTGCAATATCCCACAAGGTTTTTCCTGATTCAGGACGGGCAATAGTATATTTTCCCTGAGTTCCTGAAATTTCAATACTTGTTATCTCCTCAGAAGATGAATTTATAATTGAAATCGCTTCATCTTCTTCCGATGCAGCTGATGATGAGTCTGTCTTAGATGAACTTTCATCACTTTTGCCTGTAAAATTAAGCACCAGTGCAGCGGCCACAAGACAAACCACTGCAACTCCGCCGATTATAATACCTTTAATTTTTCCGTTCATACTATAAACCTCATTATCTGTTCTTCCGCTTAAGCCATACAACCATACCAAATACAAGAACAATTACAGGTATAACACAAATGAATACCCATTTCAAAACTGTCTTCTGCTTTGCAGTAATGTCATAAACATTTCCGCTTATAACCTTTGGTTCAATAACCACGCCGTCAGTTTTATGGGTTATACCATTAAGCAAGCTGAGGAAATACTCTCTGTTCTGATACTGTGTATACTGAAGATATCTGTCATTAAACATAAACTCTGAGCCTGCAACAATAATATTGCTGTACTGAGAATCGTTGTTCACTTTTGAAGATACAACAATATAATTCTGCTGACCGTTTTTGATAGAATTTCCTGTTTCCAGGTCGGCAACATATGCATCTTCTGTAGACTTAACATATGCTTCGGTAGCAATTTTGTTTTTCTCTTTATACAATACATCAACAGGTCTTGAAGCCTGAATCAGAAGCTTTGGATTTGATTCTGCCATATCCTGTCTGAATTTATCGGATATATCAGACGCTACAGTCACAAACTGCTGATTATAGTAATTTGATTCGTATGTTTCACAAACTACACCTTCTCCCAGCTTTATGCCGTAATCAGCAAGAAATTCATCAAGGTTTGGAGTATC
>JBJFBR010000033.1:0-7595 GCA_051888545.1 Oscillospiraceae bacterium | reverse complement strand
TCTTTAAAATCATCTTCCTTTGCAAATACTGTTATCAATACATCTGTATCAATTTTCTTTGCATATTTTTCTGATTCTTCAGAAATAGAATAGCTTTTATTTTTTGTAAGGTCAATAGTCATCGGAAACTTATCAAAAAGCATTGTTGCCACAACATTTATAAGCACAACAACTGCCACAAAAATAACTGTCAATGCTGTTGACATAAGTCCATGCTTTATAACCTTATGTTCTTTTTTGGTCTTCTTTTTATCTTTATTGTTTTCAGCCTTTTGCTTATCCTCTTTTTCCTTAGACACTATATCTTTCAGCACATCTTCGGATGATGAGGTGAGTTCTGTCTGTGGCTGCATTTCATTTTTATCCAATTCATTATTCACAGCAAAAACCTCCTATCATGCCCAACGACGTTTTTCAAGTATGCGGATTGTCAGGAAAATAAACACAGCTGCTGCACTTACAAAGAACAGTACATTTGAAAAATCAAATACACCATATGTAAATACAAAATATCTTTCCCAGAAAGAAAGCTTTGTAAATATCTTTGAAATAAAATCAACGGGGATAAGATTTCCTATCGTGCTGAACAAATAAAGCACCAGCATTACAATAAAGCTGACAACTGCTGAAACCACCTGATTTTCAGTACATGCAGAACAGAAAATTCCGATAGCTATAAACGCTGCGCCCAGAAGCAGAAGTCCTACAATATTTCCCAGAATTACATTCCAGTCAGGTGCGGAAAAGGCTGCTACAACAATGGCATACACTCCGGTAATTGCAATGCCAAGCACATAAACCACAAATGCCGCCAGAAACTTTCCGAAAACAATTCCAAAAAGATTGACAGGCGCTGTCAACAGACACTGATCTGTCCTGTTTTTCTTTTCTTCTGAAAATGTACGCATGGTAAGCACAGGTATAAGCACAATAAGGATTATCATAAGCTGTGCAAAAAGCGAATCCATTTTTGTTGAGCCTTCCTGCAAAGAAGTCAATGAAAAGATAACTGCTGAGGCTGCATAAAATGCTGCCAGAAATATGTATCCTATAGGTGAGGTAAAATATGACTTCAGCTCTCGTCTGAATATTGCTCCCATCAGTTATCACCTTCCTTTTCATTGCTTATTATAGATTCAATATGTTCACCCGCAGTGAGACGCATAAATATATCTTCAAGTGAGAGTTCAGCTGTGTGCATTTCAAGAATACACCAACCGTTTTCCACCGCTGTTTCAAAAACGCTTCTGCGAATATCTCCGCTTTTATCAGATTCGATTTTATATTTCCATATTCCCTCTGACTGAGCATATACCGAACAATTAGTCACACCGTCAAGGGATTTCAAAGTCTCAAGCACACGGGCTTTATCACCTTCAATGACAACTTCAAGCTCTCCTTTTCCGGAAAGTGATTCTGAAAGATGCTCCTCCGTATCATTGGCTACAATTTTACCTTCATTGATTACCACGATTTTATCGCAGACAGCCTGCACCTCAGAAAGTATATGAGATGACAAAATCACTGTATGATTTTTGCCAAGCTTTTTTATAAGAGAACGAATCTCTATAATCTGATTCGGGTCTAGGCCTACTGTGGGTTCATCAAGAATAAGTACATTTGGATTACCTACAAGAGCCTGTGCAAAGCCTACTCTCTGCTTATATCCTTTTGAAAGATTCTTTATAATACGGTTATATACATTTTCAATTTTCACAAGTCTGCAGATATCCTTGAGATGAGAATTTCTCGGCAGCTTGCATTTTTTCAAATCGTATATAAAATTGAGATACTCCTTGACAGTCATATCAAGATACAGCGGCGGCAGCTCAGGAAGATATCCGATTTTTGCTTTCGCCTCAATAGGCTTTTCAAGAATATCAATTCCGTCGATTAAAGCTTTTCCGCTGGTTGAAGAAATATATCCTGTAAGAATATTCATTGTTGTTGATTTTCCTGCACCGTTAGGTCCAAGAAAGCCAAGTATTTCACCGTCATTCACTTTAAAGGAGATATTATCAACTGCTTTTTTATCACCAAAGTGCTTTGATAGATTCTGAACCTCTATCATTTAACTTCCTCCTTTTATATAAGTTAAACTAAAAAACCAATTTCAGCTTATCACATATATGTGACAGCACAGTGATAATATTAAGAAAGCTTTTCAATACCCTTTTTAACACGGTTAATTGAATCTTCCTTACCAATAATATGGCAGATCTCGATTCCGCCGCCCGGAGTAAAGGATTTTCCTGAAACTGCAACACGCAGCGGCCAAAGTATAATTCCGTTTTTAACTCCTTTTTCAGCTATAAGAGCAAATACCTTTTCATGGATGTTTTCTATTGTCCAGTCCTTTTCATCAATAGCTTCAAGAACTGGCAAAACAGCTTTCAATGACTCAAGAGAGTTCTCCGCATTAGTTTTCATCTTTTTATGTGTATACATTGAGATATCATACTCAGGCAAAGAATCAATAAAATCAACAGCCTCAGGAATATCAGTGAATATTTCTGTTCTTGCCTGTAAAAGTCCGGCAATTTCATTAAGGTCAACATCTTCACGCTTTACAGACTGTTTAATATAAGGTACAGCCATTTCATTGAACTTTTCAGGATCAAGAGCCTTTATATACTTAGCATTAATAGCTTTAAGCTTCATCGGGTCAAATATAGCAGGTGATTTTGAAAGTCCCTGAATATCAAATTCCTTAACCAGCTCGTCTAAAGAGAAGATTTCGTTTTCGCCCTTTGGTGCCCAGCCGAGAAGTGCAATATAGTTTACAACGGCTTCTTTAAGATATCCCTTTGCAATAAGGTCCTGATATGAAGCGTCACCGTCACGCTTTGAAAGCTTATGCTGTTTATCCTTCATAATATGTTCAACATGAATATATTCAGGAACGTCCCAGCCGAATGCCTTATAAAGCAAATTATATTTGGGAGCTGATGCAAGATATTCATTTCCTCTTACAACGTGAGTAATGCCCATTAAATGATCATCTACTACATTTGCAAAGTTATATGTCGGCATACCATCAGTTTTTATAAGTATCTGATCATCAAGTGTGGCACAGTCCACGGTTATATCACCGTAAAGCACATCGTGGAATGTAATTTCACCCTCAATAGGAATCTTCTGTCTTATAACATATGGCTTGCCTGCATCAAGATTTGCCTTGATTTCCTCTTCGGAAAGATTGCGGCAATGGCGGTCATACATAGGAGTGATACCGCTTGCTTCCTGAATAGCCTTTACCTCTTCAAGTCTCTCCTTATCACAGAAACAGTAATAAGCCTCGCCTTTTTTCACAAGTTCTTCAGCATATTCTTTGTACATACCCATTCTTTCAGACTGAATATACGGTCCTACAGGTCCGCCGATATCAGGACCTTCGTCCCAATTAAGTCCGATGTCTTTCAATGTGTTGTAAATTACGTCAACTGCACCTTCAACATATCTTTCTCTGTCAGTATCCTCTATACGGAGAATAAAATCTCCATCATTCTGTTTTGCAATAAGATAAGTAAAAAGTGCTGTTCTCAAATTACCGATATGCATATATCCTGTTGGACTTGGTGCAAATCTTGTTCTGACTTTTTTCATTATAATCTATCCTTTCAAATTATTTGCTTTTAAAATAATTTACCGTAAATTCCGTATTTCGCTGTATTTCGGCTCTGAGCTCCTCAAAGGAATCAAATTTTCTTTCGGGACGGACAAATTCACAAAGCTCCAGCTTTATTTTTTGCCCGTAAAGATCGCCCTCATAGTCAATTATATAAGTTTCCGCCAAAGGCTTTGTATCAACCTCAACCGTTGGCTTAACACCTATATTTGTAACACCCATATACTCCCTGCCGTCAATGATTGCCTTTGAGCAGTACACTCCGAATTTAGGAAGTACCAGATTTTCCGGAATAGTCTGATTTATTGTGGGAAAATTCCATGTTCTCCCACGCTCATATCCATGCTCCACCGTCAGATTATAGCCATAGTTATAGCCAAGCATCCGGTTTGCTTTTGATATTTTACCTTCTTTTATATATTTTCTTATTTCTGTTGAACTGATAAATTTATGGTCAACTGAAAGCTTGTCTACCGCAAAAACCTCAATGCCATACTTTCTGCCGATTTTTTTCAGCAGCTTCACGTCAGCTGATGCGTTTTTGCCAAAGCGGAAATCATCACCGCATACAGCACAGCAAGCATTAAGCTTTTCTTTGAGAACTTTTCTTACAAAATCTTCTGCTGACATATCTTTAAGCATTGAAAATTCAGGAGAATATACATATTCAATACCCATTTCAGACAACTTTTCAAGTTTGTCCTTATTAGTCAGCAGCATTTCAAGCCTGCCGCTGCCCTTATAGTCCACACTGTCAGTATTAAAGGTAAACACTGCCGGCTTTATATCTTTTTCAGAATATTCCACAGCTTGTTTTATAACTTTCTGATGGCCCAGATGTACTCCGTCAAAAATTCCCAGAGCAACAGCTGTTTTATGCTGGCAAATACTATCATTTTCAGTTATGCAAATCATGTATTTACCTCCGTTGCTAAAGGCAACACCTTACAACTACCGCCTTACGGATTTATGCAGTGTTGACTTAATAAAAATTTTTATATATTCTAAGCTGATTTTCTGCCAAATCAGTTTTTGCAAGTCCCAAAAAACCGCCGTCAGAACCATATATACACAATGTGTTTTCTTCTGTAGCTGACTTTATACCTGTCTGCTCCAAACGCAGCTTGACACCGTTTTTGTAAAGCCTGGTGCAATGCTCATTCAGAACAACACTTTTATAAAATTCCTCAAAAACTTTCTCAACAGGAATTATAATGTCTTTCAATTTTCCTTCGTCACGGTACTCTTCAAGCTGTTGTATTGTGAAGCATTGCTCAAGGCAAAAGCCTGCTGACCTTGTACGAATAAGAGAAGTCATTACCCCGCCGCAGCCGACACTTTCGCCAATATCATTAATAAGCGTTCTGATATATGTTCCTTTGCTCACTGATACAAGCATTTCACCTGATCGGGTATTTGCATCATAGGATAAAATCTTCAGATAATTCACTTTTCTCTGACGTGGTTCACGCTCAACAACCTTACCCTCACGGGCAAGCTTATATAATCTTTTTCCCCCAACAGATACTGCCGAATACATTGGCGGAATCTGCATAATATCCCCCACAAAGTTTTCTGCTGTTTTCAAAAGCTGCTGCTGAGTGCATGGTTTATCACTTTGTGAGAGCATCTTTCCCGTTGAATCCTGTGTATCTGTTACAATACCCAGCTGAAAACCTGCTTTGTATTCCTTTTCATCAGTTGGAATCATATCACAAGCTTTTGTAGCCTTGCCCACAAAAACAGGAAGAACACCTTCTGCCATAGGGTCCAGAGTTCCGCTGTGCCCTATTTTCTTTGTGCCCAGAATTCCTCTGAGCTTTGCAACAACATCAAAAGATGTCCAGTTGCAAGGCTTGAAAACAGGTATAATACCGTTCAGCTCACTCATAGTTAAAAACCTTTTCAGCCTGCTGTACAAGAACATTTGTTACAAATTCCAGACTTCCTTTAATTTCACAGCCTGCTGCACGGATGTGTCCGCCGCCGCCGAAATTACTGCAAAATTCACAGGCATCTACCTCCGGTGTAGTTCTCACCGAAATTTTATATACATTTTCCTCACGCTCTTTAATCGTAATGCCTATGTGTACTCCTTCAACCTGCAGAGGCATAGACGCAAGACCGTCAAATTCGCTTTCTTCCACGCCACAGGATGACATAAGCTCTTTAGTAAGACAAATAACTGCACATTTATTGTTACAGTAATATTTTATACCCGACATTACCACACGCTCAGCCTTTAATCTGCCTTTGCTTTTCAGATCAAACATTTTACGGTTGACAGCTGCAAAATCAAAGTCATACTGCATAAGCTCTGCTGCTGCAATATGTGCTTCAGGTACAGTATTTTCAAACTTAAAGCAGCCTGTATCCGTAGCGATGCCAAGATACATACATTTTGCCATATAGTCATCGATATTTGCATTTATATGCTTTAAAAATTGGTAAATCACAAGGCTTGCAGCAGACGCTTTTCCGTCCACATAATCAGCTTTTGCATAGTGCTTATTGGAAATATGGTGATCAATACAAAGGTCCACTCTTCCTTGCTGTTTATATTCCTCAAGGCCTTCACCCATAAGCTGAACATCTGCAATGTCTACAGCAACAACAGTCTGCACTTCAAATTCCTGGGGTTTATATTCTTTACAGAGAATATCATATCTTGAAGGAAATTTTTCTGAATTAATAACATTTGCATTTTTTCCGCAGTTTCTTAAATATCTGCAAAGGGCAAAACCGCATCCCAAAGTATCACCGTCAGGATTTTTGTGAGTCAGTATATTATAATTGTCATGAGTTTTGAAAAAGCTGTCAATCTCATCAAAACTTAATGGTTTACTCGTCTCCGTCATTTTCTTCATTTTCCTTTATCTGCGACTCAATATTCTTTATCTTTTCAAAAATTCTTACAGAATCTTCTGCCGAATTGTCCGCAATAAATTTAAGCTCGGGACATTTCCTTAAATGCAGAACATTAGAAATCTCTCTTTTCAGCAAACCTGACGCACTGGTAAGACCTTTTACAGCTTGTTTTGCCTTTCCAAAGCTTTCAAGACTTGAAATATATATTTTGCAGTAAGATCCGTCACTTGAAACATCACATCTTACAACCGTCAGCATCATTGCATTGCCTATTCTCGGATCTTTTAATTCCCTGAGCTTTGCCGACACTATACGTCTTATATCTTCAGCCATTCTTCCTGATTTAAATCCGGACATATATATATGACCACCCTTTCAAATCTGTTTACTTATTCAAGATTTAGTGATAAAGATATCCAAGATCAACTAACCGCTCATATAAAGCGTCTCCTACAAGAGTATATCCATATTCATTCAATATGGTTTTGTTATACTTTAAGCAATTTGGAACAATTCCGCTGTGAAGATTCTTTTCATCATCTTCAGATAATTCAAATTGGCCATCATCAATAGCTTTAAGCTTTTCAACAGATTCTTCACTGCATATGATTTCTCTGATACTAACATAATGTGTTCCGAATTTTTTCTTCATAAATGCATCATATGCTATATTATTTTTGTAAGTTAATTGCTCAAGTGTTCTATCATCATCAGGATCAATTTTATCACTCTGTTCCTTTGTTAACGGAACGGTAAATAAGCCCAAAACAATATAGTCTTCACTGTTTTTGCTGGTCTTGATGATTTTTTCTATCTGACCGGCAAGCTCTTCAAAACTGTTCCATTTTCCGTCTTCACCCACACAAACTATAGGCAAGTAATCCTGAAAATCCGTCATAGACATACTTGTAAGCTTTTCGCCCTTTTTGACCTTAACTTCTGAACCATATTGGCTGCGGCTGAAATAATAAATAGGCTTGCCCACAGCTACAGATTCAGTATTGGCAGTTAATTCTCCTTTAACTCCTGCAATTTCTACGCTGGTCATACCCCCGTCCCAACGTGTACCATATGTCAACGGCAGGATTTTGGAGTTATC
>JBJFBR010000032.1:0-4103 GCA_051888545.1 Oscillospiraceae bacterium | reverse complement strand
GAATTGTCATTATAAAATATTCAGCAGAGTAAAACTATAGAAAACAGAAAGAGAAACAAAATGGAAGATAACTGGTTTGCAGATTATATAAAGAATTCATTGTTTAACAGATTCCCCAGATGGAATGTTGAAATACTTGTTTTCTTTTTGATATTTGCAGTAGGTGTGTTTATACTGTATCAGCACTATAAACCAAGTCTGAAGAAAGCATTGCTTTGGGTATTGACATATTTGTATAGCTATAATATTCTTATAGTGGTTTTGCTTATGAGAGAACCAATCAAGGATAATTTCAATTTTGCCTTTTTAAGTATGCAGAAGGATACTGTTACATTGGATTTTATTTTCAATATTATTATGTTTGTTCCTTTGGGAATATTGCTTATGACCTTTTTTAAAGAGCGGGCATTTGTGAAAACCATATCAATAGGTCTGCTTTCAACGGTGACTGTTGAGCTTGTTCAGGGATTGTCTAAGCTGGGTACTTGTGAACTTGTGGATATAATATCAAATTTTCTCGGAGCTGTAATCGGCGGATTAATTTATATAGCAGTGAGATATTATATAGTAAACAAAAAGGGAAAGGATAGTCATGAATATGACAAAAGCAGAAGAAATTGAGTTTTCGCTGACAAAGAAGTTCCGCTCAGTGTGGGGAAAGTTTCTTAAGTCGGTAAAAGAATATGATCTTATACAGGAAAATGATAAGGTCGCTGTGTGTGTCAGCGGTGATTGTTCTTCCATGACATTGGCTAAATGTATGCAGAGACTTCAGCGCTATAGTAAATTTCCCTTTGAGGCTGTGTATATTTCTGTTTGCGATAATGAACACAGAGCTGATTTGGAGAAAAATGCAGAGCTTTTGGAACTGCCTGTGCAGGTGTTTTCAGAAAGCAGACATAGTGCCGATATATTGTGTAAATATGCCGACAGTCTTGGGTGCAATAAAATCGCTCTGGCAGATAACTTTGACGATATAATTGAATGTAATCTTGTAGGCATACTTTATAAAGGTGAAATAAAAACAAAAATGCCAAAGCTGCATTGTAAGAGCTTTGACAATATGGAGATTATCCGCCCCCTTTATCTTGTAAAGGAAAATGATATTTCAGCCTGGGAGAAATATAACAGCCTTGAGCTTGAAAGCTGTAATGATGATGTTGTATCCTGCGAAAAGAAAAAGGCAAAGGAGCTTATACAGCGTTTCAGAGAAACAAATGAGTTCATAGAATATAATCTTTTCAGATGTATGGAAAATGTTCAGCTTGAGAAGCTGCTTGGCTATAAAAAAGGCGGAGAGTACCGAAGCTTTCTTGATGATTACCCTGAACCGTAACATAAAACCAATTTGAACATATAATAATATAAACCCTGCACAAATGAAGATTGAGTGATTAATTTTGCTTGATTTGTTAATACTATGAGTAAAGACATTATGATAGGAGTGTTCAGGGTGACAGTTCATAGAGGTGAAATATATTATGCGGACTTAAGTCCGGTAATAGGCTCAGAGCAGGGAGGGTTAAGACCGGTACTTATAGTTCAGAATGATGTGGGAAATAAACATTCTCCCACGGTTATAGCTGCTGCAATTACCAGCAGGCATGATAAAGCAAAACTTCCCACGCATATAGCGGTAGGAGGCGGAAGCTGCGGACTTGCAAAGGATTCGATCATTCTGCTTGAGCAGATCCGAACGCTGGATAAAAAGCGGCTTAAGGAGCGTATGGGTGAGCTGGACCATAATAGTATGGATGAAGTTAATTCGGCTCTGTCAATATCCTTTGGCTTAAATCAACAAATATAAGAAAACGGACGGCTTTTGCCGTCCGTTTTTTATATGAACATTCCCATAACAACAGGTTCTATTTTTTTGCCGGTTTTAGAAGTCCCGTTAACCTCAACTTCCTTCAGATTTACCTTTGCAATAGCAGAGAATTTCATTTTGTAGTCGGTGTTCTGCGATTCACCGGTGTATTTTACCGTGAAAGTAAATGGATTGTAGCTCCAGTGTCCGCTTTCAAAAAAGCTGTCTATGGCATCACCGTAATTGGAATGTGTCATTTTCATGTCGGTTGAAAAGTCATAGGTTGAAAAGCGGACCCGGAAAATCTGAACGGCTGAAATGACAAAGTATATAGCCAGAACTATAACAGTAATTTTCAGAATCTTTTTCAGGTTCGGGATTTTGGAGAAAAATGCTGAGATTTTTCCCGCAGTCTTTTCTTTTATGGGCTTTTGAGCTTTTTTTGATTTCTGAGGCCTTTGTCTTGCTGGTGCTGATTTTTGAATAGTACGCTGTACAGGTTTTTGCGGTGGCTTAGGAGTGGTTTTCTGACTGTATGTTCTTGTCTGTCTCTTGGGCGGAGTCTTTGGAAGAATCTTGCCGCAGTTTCCGCATATGACCATGTCGTCATCAACTCTTGCACCGCATTTTGGGCAAACTTTTTGCGACATTGTGTTTATCTCCTTTTTTCTGTCTGTCTATATGTATCTTAAAACTGCCACTACCTTGCCGAGAATCTGTACCTCGTCAACAATAATCGGGTCCATTGTGTCGTTTTCCGGCTGAAGCCGATAGTGACCGTTTTCCTTGTAGAATGTTTTTACAGTTGCGTCCTGGTTGTCAACCATTGCAACTATAATTTCACCATTTTCTGCCACAGGTGTCTGCTCTACAATAACAATGTCGCCGTCAAGAATGGCTGCATTTATCATTGATTCACCTCGTACCTTTAAAGCAAAAAGTGAGTTCGCATAGTTTCTCTGGGGCTGAAAATCAATGTAATCGGTAATGTCCTCAATGGCTGTGATCGGCTGCCCTGCCGCAACAGTACCCACAAGAGGAATTTTCATACCGCTGTTTCCGGCAATACGCAATGCGCGGTTCTGATTGTCACCCTTTTCCAGCAAGCCTTTTTCTGTTAAGGATTTAATATATCTGTGGGCGGTAGAGGTAGACTTAAAACCAAATTGATTGCATATTTCTCTGATTGTAGGGGGATAATCGTTTTCAAGTCGGTCCTTGATGTACTCAAAAACCTTTTTTTCATTGTCAGATAATCTCATACTACTTGTTTCCTTTCCCGTCTTTGAATTTTATTCTTCTCTTAATTTTTCTGCAAGTCGTTTTGCAAGCTTGTAAACATCACCGCAGCCGAGGGTTATGATCAGATCTCCCTCTTTTGCGTTCTTTGTAATGTAGTCAATAATTTCGCCAAAGTTTTTGTCCTTCTGCTCTGCTGTTTGCATATCGGCAATTTCGTGAGGAGTTTTAAACCATATTGAGTCCGGTATTTTTTCTCCAAGCTGTTCGGTATAGATTTTGTGTGTATTTTTTTCTCTGCTTCCCATAATGTCGGTAAGTGCGACGATATCGGCAATAGAAAGTGCCTTGACAAAATCGTCCATGAGCAGTTCGGTCCTTGAATATGTGAATGGTTGGAATACTGCCCAGACGCGCTTGAAATCAAGTGATTTTGCAGCGGTCAGGGTGGCGGCAATTTCTGCGGGATGATGAGCATAGTCATCAACTATGGTAATGCCCTTTACGCAGTCTATTTTCTGGAAGCGTCTGATGGCACCCATAAATGTCTGAAGTCCCAGAGCAATTCCATCGTAAGACACCCCTGAATATCTTGCTGCTGCAATGGCAGCCAACGCATTGAGTACATTGTGCCTGCCGGGAACATGAATCTGGAAAACGCCCTGTTCTTTGCCTTTGTAATATAGCTTGAATTCCGTTACAAGACCTTTCCGGCTGATGATCTCAGCAGAGTAATCATTGCCCTTGTCCCAGCCGAAGGTGATTTTTTCGGTGTCTATGCCCTGTACAGCTTTCAGCGTGTTAGCGTCATCTCCGTTTATAATCAGAACCTTTGTGGCTTTTGATGCAAACTTGTGGAATGACTTGATTATGTTCTCCAGAGTGCCGAAATAGTCAAGGTGGTCAGCGTCAATGTTAAGTATAACCGCAACATCCGGGTAAAGCTTTAAAAATGTGTCAACAAATTCACAGGCTTCACAGACCATGGTTTCGCTCTTTCCTGATCTTCCCGAACCGCCGATGCTTGGGAGCTTTCCGCCGATAACGCATGAGAGGT
>JBJFBR010000031.1:0-4106 GCA_051888545.1 Oscillospiraceae bacterium | reverse complement strand
ACCTCTCATGCGTTATCGGCGGAAAGCTCCCAAGCATCGGCGGTTCGGGAAGATCGGGAAAGAGCGAAACCATGGTCTGTGAAGCCTGTGAATTTGTTGACACTTTTTTAAAGCTTTACCCGGATGTTGCGGTTATACTTAACATTGACGCCGATCACCTTGACTATTTCGGCACTCTGGAGAACATAATCAAATCATTCCACAAGTTTGCATCAAAAGCAACAAAGGTTCTGATTATAAACGGAGATGACGCTAACACGCTGAAAGCTGTCCAGGGCATAGACACCGAAAAAATCACCTTCGGCTGGGGCAAGGGCAATGATTACTCTGCTGAGATCATCAACCAGAAAGGTCTTGTAACGGAATTCAAGCTATATTACAAAGGCAAAGAACAGGGTACTTTCCAGATACATGTTCCCGGCAGACACAATGTACTCAATGCGTTGGCAGCCATTGCAGCTGCAAGATATTCAGGGGTTTCTTACGATGGAATTGCCCTGGGACTTCAGACATTTATGGGTGCAATCAGACGCTTCCAGAAAATAGACTGCGTAAAGGGCATTACCATAGTTGATGACTATGCTCATCATCCCGCAGAAATTGCCGCCACCCTGACCGCTGCAAAATCACTTGATTTCAAGCGCGTCTGGGCAGTATTCCAACCATTCACATATTCAAGGACCGAACTGCTCATGGACGATTTTGTCAAGGCACTTTCTATTGCCGATATCGTCGCACTTACCGACATTATGGGAAGCAGAGAAAAAAATACACACAAAATCTATACCGAACAGCTTGGAGAAAAAATACCGGACTCAATATGGTTTAAAACTCCTCACGAAATTGCCGATATGCAAACAGCAGAGCAGAAGGACAAAAACTTTGGCGAAATTATTGACTACATTACAAAGAACGCAAAAGAGGGAGATCTGATCATAACCCTCGGCTGCGGTGATGTTTACAAGCTTGCAAAACGACTTGCAGAAAAATTAAGAGAAGAATAAAATTCAAAGACGGGAAAGGAAACAAGTAGTATGAGATTATCTGACAATGAAAAAAAGGTTTTTGAGTACATCAAGGACCGACTTGAAAACGATTATCCCCCTACAATCAGAGAAATATGCAATCAATTTGGTTTTAAGTCTACCTCTACCGCCCACAGATATATTAAATCCTTAACAGAAAAAGGCTTGCTGGAAAAGGGTGACAATCAGAACCGCGCATTGCGTATTGCCGGAAACAGCGGTATGAAAATTCCTCTTGTGGGTACTGTTGCGGCAGGGCAGCCGATCACAGCCATTGAGGACATTACCGATTACATTGATTTTCAGCCCCAGAGAAACTATGCGAACTCACTTTTTGCTTTAAAGGTACGAGGTGAATCAATGATAAATGCAGCCATTCTTGACGGCGACATTGTTATTGTAGAGCAGACACCTGTGGCAGAAAATGGTGAAATTATAGTTGCAATGGTTGACAACCAGGACGCAACTGTAAAAACATTCTACAAGGAAAACGGTCACTATCGGCTTCAGCCGGAAAACGACACAATGGACCCGATTATTGTTGACGAGGTACAGATTCTCGGCAAGGTAGTGGCAGTTTTAAGATACATATAGACAGACAGAAAAAAGGAGATAAACACAATGTCGCAAAAAGTTTGCCCAAAATGCGGTGCAAGAGTTGATGACGACATGGTCATATGCGGAAACTGCGGCAAGATTCTTCCAAAGACTCCGCCCAAGAGACAGACAAGAACATACAGTCAGAAAACCACTCCTAAGCCACCGCAAAAACCTGTACAGCGTACTATTCAAAAATCAGCACCAGCAAGACAAAGGCCTCAGAAATCAAAAAAAGCTCAAAAGCCCATAAAAGAAAAGACTGCGGGAAAAATCTCAGCATTTTTCTCCAAAATCCCGAACCTGAAAAAGATTCTGAAAATTACTGTTATAGTTCTGGCTATATACTTTGTCATTTCAGCCGTTCAGATTTTCCGGGTCCGCTTTTCAACCTATGACTTTTCAACCGACATGAAAATGACACATTCCAATTACGGTGATGCCATAGACAGCTTTTTTGAAAGCGGACACTGGAGCTACAATCCATTTACTTTCACGGTAAAATACACCGGTGAATCGCAGAACACCGACTACAAAATGAAATTCTCTGCTATTGCAAAGGTAAATCTGAAGGAAGTTGAGGTTAACGGGACTTCTAAAACCGGCAAAAAAATAGAACCTGTTGTTATGGGAATGTTCATATAAAAAACGGACGGCAAAAGCCGTCCGTTTTCTTATATTTGTTGATTTAAGCCAAAGGATATTGACAGAGCCGAATTAACTTCATCCATACTATTATGGTCCAGCTCACCCATACGCTCCTTAAGCCGCTTTTTATCCAGCGTTCGGATCTGCTCAAGCAGAATGATCGAATCCTTTGCAAGTCCGCAGCTTCCGCCTCCTACCGCTATATGCGTGGGAAGTTTTGCTTTATCATGCCTGCTGGTAATTGCAGCAGCTATAACCGTGGGAGAATGTTTATTTCCCACATCATTCTGAACTATAAGTACCGGTCTTAACCCTCCCTGCTCTGAGCCTATTACCGGACTTAAGTCCGCATAATATATTTCACCTCTATGAACTGTCACCCTGAACACTCCTATCATAATGTCTTTACTCATAGTATTAACAAATCAAGCAAAATTAATCACTCAATCTTCATTTGTGCAGGGTTTATATTATTATATGTTCAAATTGGTTTTATGTTACGGTTCAGGGTAATCATCAAGAAAGCTTCGGTACTCTCCGCCTTTTTTATAGCCAAGCAGCTTCTCAAGCTGAACATTTTCCATACATCTGAAAAGATTATATTCTATGAACTCATTTGTTTCTCTGAAACGCTGTATAAGCTCCTTTGCCTTTTTCTTTTCGCAGGATACAACATCATCATTACAGCTTTCAAGCTCAAGGCTGTTATATTTCTCCCAGGCTGAAATATCATTTTCCTTTACAAGATAAAGGGGGCGGATAATCTCCATATTGTCAAAGCTCTTACAATGCAGCTTTGGCATTTTTGTTTTTATTTCACCTTTATAAAGTATGCCTACAAGATTACATTCAATTATATCGTCAAAGTTATCTGCCAGAGCGATTTTATTGCACCCAAGACTGTCGGCATATTTACACAATATATCGGCACTATGTCTGCTTTCTGAAAACACCTGCACAGGCAGTTCCAAAAGCTCTGCATTTTTCTCCAAATCAGCTCTGTGTTCATTATCGCAAACAGAAATATACACAGCCTCAAAGGGAAATTTACTATAGCGCTGAAGTCTCTGCATACATTTAGCCAATGTCATGGAAGAACAATCACCGCTGACACACACAGCGACCTTATCATTTTCCTGTATAAGATCATATTCTTTTACCGACTTAAGAAACTTTCCCCACACTGAGCGGAACTTCTTTGTCAGCGAAAACTCAATTTCTTCTGCTTTTGTCATATTCATGACTATCCTTTCCCTTTTTGTTTACTATATAATATCTCACTGCTATATAAATTAATCCGCCGATTACAGCTCCGAGAAAATTTGATATTATATCCACAAGTTCACAAGTACCCAGCTTAGACAATCCCTGAACAAGCTCAACAGTCACCGTTGAAAGCAGACCTATTGATATGGTTTTCACAAATGCCCGCTCTTTAAAAAAGGTCATAAGCAATATTCCCAAAGGAACAAACATAATAATATTGAAAATAAAATCCAATGTAACAGTATCCTTCTGAATACTTAAAAAGGCAAAATTGAAATTATCTTCTATCGGTTTTCTCATAAGCAAAACCACTATAAGAATATTATAACTATACAAATATGTCAGTACCCAAAGCAATGCATTTTTCAGCTTTGGCTTATAGTGCCGATACAGTATAAACACACCTATTGCAAATATTAAAAAGAAAACAAAAATCTCAAAATTCCATCTGGGCAATCTGTTGTGAATCAAAGAATTTTTAATGTAATTTGCGAACCAGTTATCTTCCATTTTGCTTCTCTTTCTGTTTTCTATAGTTTTACTCTGCTGAATATTTTATAATGACAATTC
>JBJFBR010000030.1:0-4122 GCA_051888545.1 Oscillospiraceae bacterium | reverse complement strand
GTCACGAAGGCTTGTTTATACCAACTCTGGAGTATATTTCAGCTATGGACGCAATGAATATCTAGGAATATATGGGCATTGGTGTGTGGGATATGAAACACAAAATAAAAGCACTGCAAAAGGAATTGAACCTTTGCAGTGCCGTTTTTATTATAAGATAATTACTTGAAATACTTAACGCCGTTTTCAAAGATCTGCTGGTCTTTGTTGCCGGGAACATTCTTGCAAACGTTGTCGCCTTTACGTTCTGAGTGTCCCATTTTTCCGAGAACCCGTCCGTCAGGAGATGTGATGCCTTCGATAGCATTTACAGATGTGTTAGGATTGCACTGAATATCGAAAGTCGGTTCGCCGCTGAAATCAACATACTGTGTAGCGATTTGTCCGTTTTCAGCAAGTCTTTTCAGTTCCTGTTCGGTAGCAACAAATCTGCCTTCGCCGTGAGAAATAGCAACGGTGTGAATGACGCCCACATTGCTTGATGCAAGCCATGGAGACTTGTTTGATGCAATTCTTGTGTTGACCATTTTGGACTGATGTCTTGCAATGGTGTTGAAGGTAAGTGTAGGAGAGTCATTTCTCATATCCACGATTTCGCCGTAAGGTACAAGACCAAGCTTTACAAGGGCCTGGAAACCGTTACAGATACCAAGCATAAGTCCGTCACGGTTTTTGAGAAGATTGTGTATAGCGTCTTTAAGTCTTGGATTGCGAAGGAATGATACAATGAACTTTCCGCTTCCGTCAGGTTCGTCACCGCCGCTGAATCCGCCTGGAAGCATAACGATTTGTGACCGGTTGATTTTCTTTTCCATTTCCTTGACTGATTCTTCAATCATTTCGGCATTAAGGTTTCTGACAACAAATATGTCAGCCTCAGCTCCTGCTTTTTCAAAGGCTCTTGCAGTGTCGTATTCGCAGTTTGTGCCCGGGAATACAGGAATGAGTACCTTTGGCTTTGCGACCTTGATTGCAGGTGCTTTTCTTTCATTTGCATTGTAGCTGTATACTTCCGGAGACTCTTCAGGCTCTTTTACTTTTGTAGGGAATACAGGCTCAAGCTTGTTTTCCCAAAGCATTTCAAGCTTTTCAATGTCAACAGTATATTTCGGTGCTGTGATTTTGTATTCTTCTGTTGTGTAACCAATTACACGTTCGTCAGTCTGAACATCAGGTGCAAGCTCGATTACAAATGCACCGTAGCAGTGGCGGAACAGTTCTTCAGCTGAGAGCTGCTCAGTAAATTTAAAGCCAATCTTGTTGCCGAATGCCATTTTAGCAATAGCCTCAGAAACACCGCCGAAAGATACTGACCAGCAGGAAACAGCCTTGCCTTCTGCAATAAGTCTTTCAACCTTTTTGAATACACGCTTGAGTGAATTAAAGTCAACGAGTTTGTTTTCGTCATAATCAGGCTTTATAAGTATAACCTGAGAGTCTGTGTTTTTGAATTCAGGAGAAATAATGTTGTCTGTCTTAGCTGTGGAAATTGCAAAGGAAACAAGTGTGGGGGGAACGTCAATGTTTTCAAATGTTCCGGACATTGAGTCCTTTCCGCCAATGGCAGCACAGCCCAGTTCCATCTGAGCCTTGTATGCACCCAGAAGTGCGGCAAAAGGCTTGCCCCAACGCTCAGGATTATTCTGTGTTCTTTCAAAATATTCCTGGAATGTGAGATGTGTATTTTCATATGTGCCGCCTGCTGCAACAACCTTTGCAACAGATTCAACAACTGCTGAAACAGCACCATGATAAGGGCTCTGTGATGAAAGATAAGGGTTAAAGCCCCAGCCCATAACAGAGGCTGTGGTGGTTTCACCGTGAAGTACAGGGATTTTTGCAGCCATAGCCTGTGTGGGAGTGTTCTGATATTTTCCGCCGAAAGGCATAAGAACTGTTCCGGCGCCGATTGTGGAGTCAAATCTTTCAACAAGACCCTTTTGTGAGCAGATGTTGAGGTTTGCAATCATTCCTTCCCATCTGTCAGCAGTATCTTCACCGGCGTCATCTCCTGCAAAGAACGGTTCATCAACAACGACATCTGTATGTTTTTCAGCACCGTTGGAGTTTAAGAAATCTCTTGAAAGGCTGACAATTTCCGCACCGTTCCAATTCATTCTCAGACGTGGCTCATCGGTAACTCTTGCAACAAGAGTAGCTTCAAGGTTTTCCTTTGCAGCCTCCTGCATAAACTTTTCAACATCAGATTTTGCAATGACAACAGCCATTCTTTCCTGTGATTCTGAGATTGCAAGCTCTGTTCCGTCAAGACCGTCATATTTTTTAGGAACTGCGTTAAGGTCAATTACAAGACCGTCAGTGAGCTCACCGATTGCAACGGAAACACCGCCTGCACCAAAGTCGTTGCAGCGTTTTATCATAGATGTAACTTCAGGCTTTCTGAAAAGACGCTGGAGCTTTCTTTCTTCAGGAGCATTACCTTTCTGAACCTCAGCACCGCAGCTTTCCAGAGAGTGGAGCGTATGGGATTTTGATGAACCTGTTGCACCGCCGCAGCCGTCACGTCCTGTTTTTCCGCCGAGAAGTATTACAACATCTCCCACAGAAGGACGTTCACGTCTTACGTTCTTTTCAGGAGCAGCACCTACAACAGCACCTATTTCCATTCTCTTGGCAACATAACCCGGGTGATAAACTTCGGTAACGTGACCTGTTGCAAGACCAATCTGGTTGCCGTAGGAAGAATATCCGTTTGCAGCGCCCACAACGATTTTTCTCTGAGGGAGCTTGCCGGGAATTGTATCTTCAACAGGAACAAGAGGATTTCCTGCACCTGTAACACGCATAGCCTGATATACATAGGAACGTCCTGAAAGCGGGTCACGGATAGCACCGCCCAGACAGGTTGCAGCACCGCCGAAAGGTTCAATTTCAGTGGGGTGGTTATGTGTTTCGTTTTTGAACATCAGAAGCCAGTCTTCGTCCACTCCGTCAACGTCCACCTTGATTTTAACTGAGCAGGCATTGATTTCTTCACTGGCGTCCAGGTCATCCAGCATACCTTTGCTTTTAAGAGCCTTTGCACCGATTACAGCAAGGTCCATAAGGGTAATCGGCTTATCGTTTCTGTCCTTATAGAGAACATCTCTTGTATGAGTATAGTCTTTATATGTATCGGCGATATAGTCGGTTTTGATATCTACGTTGTCAATAACAGTTGAGAATGTGGTATGACGGCAATGGTCAGACCAATATGTATCTATCATACGGATTTCGGTAATTGCAGGGTTACGTTTTTCAGTATCTCTGAAATAGCTCTGACAGAATTTAATATCGTCAAAGTCCATAGCAAGTCCCATAGTTTCAAGAGTTTCTTTAAGCTCATCGTCTGTGGAATAGATAAATCCTTCAACGGTATCTACCTTTTCAGGAATTGCATACTTAACGTCAAGGGTATCAACAGTATCGAAAGAAGCCTCTCTTGACTCAACAGGGTTGATAATATATTTTTTTATCCGGTCAACCTGCTCATCAGAAAGCTCGCCTTTCAGAACATAAATCTCAGCAGACTTAACGGCAGGACGTTTTCCTCCCGTAAGCAGAGAGATACATTGCGAGCAGGAGTCAGCACGCTGGTCAAACTGTCCGGGAAGATACTCCACAGCAAAAACGTGTTCATCCTCTTCAAAATCAGGCAGTTCGTCATAGGTTGTATCAACTGCAGGTTCTGAAAAAACCACCGGTACGGCAAGCTTAAAGTCCTCATCAGAAAGACCTTCAGCGTCATAGCGGTTAATAATACGTACAGACTTGAGGTTTGCAATGCCCAGAGCCGATTTTATATCGTTCATAACCGATTTTGCGGAAACGGCGAACACAGGCTTTTTTTCAACATAAATTCTATATACCATAAACACAACACTCCCAACAACATTACTGTTATTCAACAAATTAATACTATTATTATAACTGTTTTCGCATATCTTGTCAAGCAAAAGGGATGTTTTGGGAAAGCTGTCATCCGGGAATAATTTTTCTTGACAAGGGGGCATATTTATGGTATACTGATAAGGCTGACACGCAGTGCGTGGGTATATGTGTGTGAGCGGACAATATCAACTCACAGGCTCGTTGATATGGGCAGACACGCTGGATTTGGTT
>JBJFBR010000029.1:0-4159 GCA_051888545.1 Oscillospiraceae bacterium | reverse complement strand
AAAAGCAATCCGGGAAAAGTCGGTATTATAATGCTTATTACAGCTGTACAGAGAATTGCACTTTTTGCTGTTACATATATTGTGTACAAGTCCTTCGGACTCAGCGGTACAGCATTTATAGATATTATTGCACTTCAGACGCTTATTGCCGTGGCTGTTGAAATGCTCCCATTGCCGGGTGCGGCGGGAATTACCGAAGGATGCTTTTTGGGTATGTTTAATGAGATTTTCGGCAGACAGACTGTAAAATCTGCATTGATAATGAGCAGAAGTCTGAGCTTTTATATTGTTTTGATACTCGGAGGTATTGTTACAGGTGTAACACAAATTATTAATGTAAAAAAGGATATTAACAGGGAGAAATTAGAATGATAGGGTTTTATAATTATTCTGTAATATTGACTTATCTGGGGTTAACATCGGCAGTTATAGGTATAACACAGGTTATTTCACATCAGCATGCAACAGCTGTTGCTTTTCTGTGCCTGCTGATTTCGGGGATATGCGATTTATTTGACGGAAGAATTGCCAGAAGAAAAAAAGACCGCACAGAGCATGAAAAGGTTTTTGGAATTCAGATTGATTCACTTTGCGATTTGGTTTGTTTCGGGGTTTTGCCGGCAGTAATAAGTTACAGCTATGGTTTGAATTATGGCTTAGGTATTATTTCGGCAGTTATGATCGTGCTTGCGGCAGTTATTCGCCTGGATTATTTTAATGTTATGGAGGAAGAACGTCAGCGCAGTACAACAGAATGCAGAAAGACATATGTCGGCTTGCCTGTAACAACCGCAGCAGCTATATTGCCGTTGCTTTATGTGGGACGGCTTAATATTCCGAGACCTGTTTTTCCATTCATAATGCAAGGATTTGTAATTCTTTTATCCATACTTTTTGTATTAAAAATCAATGTCAAAAAACCGAATGTAAAGGGTATTATTGTTTTGTTCACACTTGGAGTAATCATATTCCTGGGATATCTGAAAATGTCTCACATAATTTAAGGAGATGCTTTTATGAAATATCGTGACCGTTCCGGCAATGAATTTGATAAGACTACAAAGCAGGATGAATTTCTTGCAGACGCATATTCCTCTTCAGCAGGACGAGCATTGATGAAATTTTTAAGTCTGCCGATTTTTTCAAAACTCAGCAGAATTGTAATGGACAGTGCTGTTTCAGTTAAAGCTATTGATAGGTTCATTGAGAAAAATGAAATTGATATGAGTGAATATGAACAGGTGGAGTATAGTTCGTTTAATAATTTTTTTACCAGAAAAATTAAAGAGGGAAGAAGATTTATAACCAAAGATGAAGATGTATTGGTTTCACCCTCAGACGGCAAGGTATCGGCATATAAAATCGGAAATTCCAGCAATTTTATTATAAAAAATTCCGTTTATACGGTTGATTCCATTCTTCGTGACCATAAACTTGCGGAGAGATACAGGGGCGGTACGGCTCTTATTATCCGCCTGTCTGTAGATGATTATCATAGATATTGTTATCCATGCAGCGGCATAAAAAGTCATAACAGATATATAGACGGTTTTCTGCATACTGTCAATCCCGTAATTAATGAACATTATCCGGTATATAAGGAAAACTGCCGGGAATATTGCTTAATACGCAGCGAAAGACTTGGAGATGTGGTTCAGATGGAGGTTGGAGCATTAATGGTGGGAAAAATCTCCAATCACCGGCAAGGGGTTGCAAGGGTAAAGAAGGGTGAAGAAAAAGGCTGTTTTGAATTCGGCGGTTCAACTATTGTACTGTTGGTTGAAAAGGATAAGGTTGAAGTTTGCGAGGATTTATTAATGAATACACAGCAGGGCTTTGAAACAAAGGTTTTGCAGGGTGAGGCATTGGGTATAGCAAAATAAAAAGCAAGGCATTGAACCTTGCTTTTTTTGTTATGCTTATTATTCAAAAATCAAATACCACACTCGTCATAATCTTTCCATTTTTCAGAATGAGCCTTGTCTTCAAGGAATTTATATACAAGCAAAGATGTAGATGCAACCACTAACAGCAATGCTCCGATAATTGCCCAAAATGATTTTTTCTGTGAATAATTTGCCATAATGATCTTCCTTTCGTTTCTGAAATCCTATTCACATTATACTATTTTTATCTAGGTTTGTCAAATATATTTTTCGGAATAAAAATGCAGAAATTCTTCCAGACACAAACCGCTTTCCTTTATAATTCTTGCCGATTCACTTCCCACATAACGATAGTGCCATGGTTCATAGGAAATACCTGTGATATATTCTTTCAAGCGTGGGTAACGAAGTATGAAGCCATAGTCAGCAGCGTTTTTGCAAAGCCATTTTCCCTGCACTGTTTTATAAAAATAGTCCTGGGTGTCCTCTGCATCTTCTGTACCAAAATCTACAGCCAGGCCGAGATTATGTTCGCTGTGTTTCGGCATAGCCAGAGTTTTCCCCACTTCGTTGATTGCGTCAGCTCTCGTATATCCGATGCCTACCAATTCTGCTACACCTAAATTCCATAGAATCTGCTGATATTCAGGAGTTCTGTAGGCTGAGATTATTTTAATTTCCACGCCTTCTTCCAGGGCTTTTTCCAGCATTAATGCACAATGCCTGCAAGCCTGTTTCTCCAAAAGTTTGCCCTGTATTTCACATAAAGTAATATTAAGGTCGGCAGGAATAGGGTTAAACCTGTCAACCAAAGTCAGATAATTCATATACACACACCTCTGCTACATTATATGTATGCAGATTTTTTTTGACATAACACAAAAATTTCTTTCATATAATTAAAAAGATATTTATGAAAGGACGAGTATATATGGACTTAAAAAAAATATGCTTAAAAGCTATAGCAGTTATTGCAGCAGTTTTTACAATTCCTTTTGGAATCTGGTGCTGGGACGTGCTTTCACCAAAAATGTGGAACGCGGTATCTGCATCAGCAGATATTGCTTATGGTTTTTATTCCAAAGCTTTTAAGAGGCAAAGTGAAAATTCAGAAATTGAACGAATGATTATCGGTACAAATGCCAGAGATATTGATATGGCTCCCGATGAAAAAGAAACACGAACAAACTCCAGCGTTGAAATTTCCGCGCCGAAACCGTCGCAAGAGGTTATAAATGCTTTGCCCTATCCGGATAATCTGAATGATAAAGACGGAAAAATACTTGACTATTGTTTTGAGCCATACAGCGGTGAGCAGTATATAAATCTGAAAAACGGCGGGCAGGTGAGAAACTGTACCGATATATCAAATGACACACTTATGGCAGAAAGTCAAAAGAAGTATGATTTTACATTGGAAGCTGACAGCAAACAACCCCAGATATTGATTTATCATACTCACACAACTGAAAGCTTTGAACTGAAAGACCGTGACTATTATGACCGGGATTTTTCCACCAAAACAACAGATCCAAACAAGAATATAACCTCTGTGGGGGATGAAATATGCAAACAGCTTGACGAAGCCGGTATAGCCTATGTTCATGATACTTTGGTTCATGATTATCCGGACTATGACAATGCATATCAGTCCAGCCGAAGTACTGTTCAGCAGCTTTTGAAAAAATATCCGTCCATAAAAATAGCCCTCGACATTCACCGTGACGGGATTGAACGTGAGGACGGAACAAGGCTTGCACCTACTGTAGAGGTTGACGGAAAGAAGGCTGCACAAGTAATGATTATTTCAGGCTGTGATGACGGCACAAAGGATATGCCTAATTATCTGAAAAATTTTCATTTCGCCTCAGCATTGCAGTCAACCTTTGCAAGCAGCTATGAAGGTTTTGCAAGACCTGTTTTATTTGATTATCGTTTTTATAATCAGGATCTGACAACAGGCTCTTTACTTATAGAGGTTGGTGCTCAGGGAAATTCTCTTGATCAGGTCAAATATTCGGGAGAATTAATAGGAAAATCTCTTGTAAAGATGTTTAAAAGCTCAGAAGAGTAATTTTTAAAGCAGCTTTTGCATATATTTTGGTATGGTAAAAGCCATTAGTTACATTTTTGGAAGGGATGATAATAATGATTCCAACCGACAAAGAGCGTTCTGTAGTTCTTGGTGAATATATGCTAAGCCGAAAAACTACTGTGAGAGCTACTGCAAAAGCGTTTGGAATAAGCAAATCCACAGTACATAAAGACCTCAC
>JBJFBR010000028.1:2456-4180 GCA_051888545.1 Oscillospiraceae bacterium | reverse complement strand
GCTGCAATTAATTCTTCTGCTTTTCTTCGGGAACACAACCCACTGTCAGCCATAATTTTTTGAATTCTGATTTTTTCCATATATTTATCGCTTAAAAGCGTCCTCCTTAAATTTTTTTGTTTACAAACCGTATTTATTTAACTTATAAGCACATGATATTAAAAAACAAAGGATGTGCTTATATGAAAAAATTAACTGTGTCAGTTGTACTTATGGTTTTGCTTATAATGTTCTCTACAACGGCATATGCAGATGATTGTCCTCAGACCTCAGCAAAGGCTATGATACTTATTGATGCCACTACAGGGGATGTTATTGCGTCTAAAAATTCTGATACCAAACTGCCGATGGCAAGTACCACAAAAATTATGTCTGCTCTTTTGGCATTGGAATTTACCGATGACCTTGATAAGCAGTTTACAGTAGACAAGAATGCAATAAAAGTTGAAGGCTCATCAATGGGACTGAAAGAAGGCGACAAAGTTACTATGCGTGACCTTGTTTGCGGAATGCTGCTGCCCAGCGGTAATGATGCCGCAAATGCTGCAGCCGTTAGGATCAGTGGTTCTGTAGAAAACTTTGTTGCACTTATGAATGAACGTGCCGCTGAAATGGGACTGAATTCAACACATTTTGTGACCCCTTCAGGACTTGATGACAATACTGATGAGCATTATTCCACAGCAAAAGATATGGCAGAGCTAGCACGTCAGGCACTTAAAAATCCTGAATTTCAGAAAATCTGCAGCAGTGCAAATATAAAAGTAAAATTCGGAAATCCGCCATATGAGAGATGGCTTACAAACTCCAATAAGCTTTTGCAAAAATGTGAAGGAGTAATCGGTGTAAAAACAGGATTTACCGATAAAGCCAGAAGATGTCTGGTGTCCGCCTGCAAACGCAACGGAGGAACACTTATATGTGTTACACTAAATGACCCCGATGATTGGCTTGACCATTCAAATCTTTATGAATATGGATTCAAACAGCTTGAGAAAATAACTATTCCATTAGAATCAAAGTCAATTTCAGTTAATGTAGTAGGCGGTGAAAAAGATACCGTAAAATGTGTAACAGAACCACTTACATTAACTATTCCCAAAAATTCAGCCAATAAAATAACATCTCAAGTTTATATATATCATTTCCTGTATGCACCTGTTACAGAGGATACAATTGTAGGTGAAATACGGTATTACTGTAACGGAGAATATCTATGCTCTCGATCAATTACTACAGCCGACAAAGTAAACCGTCAAAATCTTTGATTTATTCTTCAATGTCAATATCGTCAAGATCTATGTCGCTATTGTTTTTGTCTTTTTTGCCTGTTTTCTTGTTTACAAAATTAATGACCTTGTCAACAACCTCAGGCACAACATTTGCAACAGCATTTTCATATGGAGTATTTAATGACATCTGCAAAAGCCTCGTATCCCCGTTATGTGTAACAATAAAAGCAACAGGACTGATAGTAACTCCTGCCCCTGAACCGCCGCCGAATTGATTTTTAGTGCTCTTAGTCGGAAGATCAGAACCGCCTGATGCAAAACCGTATGATACCTTTGAAATAGGTATAATTGTTGTACCGTCAGGTGTGGTAATGGGATCACCAATAATGCTTTCACATTTTGTAAGCTCCTTGATCTTTTCCATTGAAGTTTTTATAAGCTTGTCCAGTTTTGAATTGTCTTCCATATTATATTACCTCCGCCTTTTCTTTA
>JBJFBR010000028.1:0-2356 GCA_051888545.1 Oscillospiraceae bacterium | reverse complement strand
TCACGTCTGCCAATATTCATATCTATACTAATGTCAGTTATGCGTATAGCTTTTAAAAGCTTTTTGAAATATTTCCAACCCATAGGAATATATGGCTTATACTTGTAATATTGCTCTTTTATTTTATCAAACTTTCCTTTTTTCTCAGCATCTTTATGCTGACTATTTTCTTTATCTTTTGATTTTTTATTTTGTTCTTTTGTTATATTTTCATCAACAGATTCGGCAGCACTCTCCGCAGAATCATTTGGTTCATCAGAATTTTCAGCCGTATTTTCTTCTTTTGTCTGTTCTTCCGGTAAATGCTGTTCCTTCTCATCTTCCGGAATTTCATCAGACTTTTGTTCAGCCTCTGTAATGTCCTGCTGAACATCTTCAGTCATATTGTTGTCAAGAATAATTTCTTCCGTAGGTTTTGGTGCGGGAGGAGGTTCAGAAAAATCTTCATCTAAATCATCATTAAACAAATCTTCCTGACTGGTTTTATCATCTTGAAGCTTATCTTTTTTAACCTTTTGCTTAACCGTCTTTTCTGCTTTCTTTTGTCGGGGATATATAGTAAAGAAAAGATATTTAACGTTAAAATCAAAGCCGTTTTCATCAATTCTTAAATATGCTCTGAAAGAAAAATGCAATACAATGACAATAAATGCAATTATTCCAAGAAGTATCCATAATACAATTATTGTCATCATCTCCAATCCTATTCAGAAAGTTATTTCTGAATATTTGAATTTTCTGCTTCCTCTAAAGTTACCTGCTCGTTTTGTTCAGGAACAGGCGGTAAATCTTCAAGGCTGGAAAGTTGAAAAGCTCTCAAAAAGTTATCGGTGGTTTTATAAGCAATAGGCCTTCCGGGAAGATTAAGCCTTCCCGCCTCTTCAAGCAAATTTTTTTCCACCAGAGAGTTTACGACTCCTGAAGAGTCAACCCCTCGCACATGTTCAATAAAGCTCTTAGTTACCGGCTGATTATAAGCAGCTACAGCCAGAACCTCCATTGCAGCAGGCGATAATGGAGAACTTCTTTTTATTTCCAAAGCAGCCTTAATATATGGTGAATAATCCTTTTTAGCTGCAAGTTGATAACTGTCATTGAGTTTTAATAGCTCAATGCCGCTGCTGTCACTATTATATTTTTCTTTTAAGTCAACAATCAGTTCATTTAACTGATTTTCTGTAATTTCAAGAACACTGCAAAGCTTGTCCACCTGTACAGGATCGCCCACTGCAAAAAGAACAGCTTCAAGTGCTGAAAGTTTTTCTTTGTTATTCATAATAAATACCTTTTCATTATCCGAAATGCCAGTAACCGTTTCTTGTGTCATCGCCTACATAAACATTTCCCCAATAATATCTTCTCATATTCCAATAATTAGGTTTGAAAGGACTGTTTAAATATTCTTCAAGCTCTGGGTCATATTCTTCATTATCCGAAGTTGCCGATTCCATCAGCTCATCATCAAATATATTCACAGATTCACTTTCTGACTGAACATCAATTTTCTCAACAGGCAAAATCACTTCTCTGGAAGTCACTTTTTCAGTGTATGTAACCACAGCTTGTTCCTGTAGTTTTTCATTTTGCTGATATTGAACATAATCGTCTGATTTGTATTCTTTTATTAGTGAATCATCATTAATTTCGGACTGTTTTGTATGTTCATCATTTTCCAAAACAGCATTATCAGTTCTTTTGCTCTTTTCCTTAGGTATAAAGCGAATTTCGCTGTTGTTATCATTTATGTATATTCTGCCCGACTTTGTAAGTTCTAAAACAGCAAGAAATGTTGCAATTTTTTCGGATTTATTTGTAATGCCTTCATAAAGATCTGCCATTTTGTAGACGCCGGTTTTATATAGCCTTTTCAGTACAAATATAATCTTAGAAGTTACAGAAACAAACTTTGTCGATACAATCGGAGAAAACATTTCTGCCTGAATAGGCTTTTCTTTTCTGCTTTTTTCTGAAATGCCCATATATGCGTTATATAAATCTATAGGCTCTTTAGTACCCGTGAATGTCCTGTCAACAATGTTCTCAGCACCGGCCCGAACAAAAACATTTCCGCCAACATAGCTTTTCTGCATTATCAGAGCAGTCTGCTTGCATATAGAATATTCTATAATTTGTCCCTGCAAATCCTGTTTGAGCTGATTTGCATCATCAGTCTTTGGCAAAAGCGAAGCTGTTTTTATATATATAAGTCTCGCTGCCATGGCAAGAAACTCCCCTGCTGAATCATAATCTTTCTCATCCAGATTGTTCAGATAATTCAGATATTGCTCCAACAGTACAGAAATCTCAATATCACATATATTAAGCTTATGTTTTGATATTAAATGTAAAAGCAGGT
>JBJFBR010000027.1:0-4209 GCA_051888545.1 Oscillospiraceae bacterium | reverse complement strand
TAAACTGGCTGCGTGGACCTCGTCCTTTGGGCGGTCATGAAATATCTTTTCTGAACGACCGGTTTCGGGGCGGTAAGACTTATATTCCATTTTCTTATTTTGCAGGGGCAACTCCGCAGAATAACTATACCCCGACTCAGCCATATACAATTATAATTGAAAGCAGTCATACATCTAAAGATGAAGACGGATATATGAAACTTTTTGTGCCATGCGGCGGAGCAGATAGTCCTCGGCCTGTTAAGCTGCGAATGAAGGGAGACGGCAAATGGATTCTGTGGGAACAGTATTTGTTGACTGATATTCGCCAGCCATTGTCTGACGACCCATGGGCTTAATCATAAAGATACTATGTAATATGCGTTAAACGGCAGAAATTCTGTTGCTGCCGTTTTTTGCTGATTAAATGTTTGTACAAAATGCACAAAATTAATTGTATGTTTTCACAAAAATATAAGGACCGCCTTGCCTTTTTATGAAAAATATTGTATAATAATGCGTGTAATTTGACTTAAAATTATAACAAAATAATAGTACGTTTAGTTTAGGAGGTTGCATTATGACAGAAAAATCCCTGAATGCATTTAAGGGAACAATAGCACAGGAAAGACAGCTGAAAGATGTTATTGAAAAACACAAGAACCAACCTGGTGGTCTTATGCCAATATTGCAGGAGGCTCAAGGAATTTATGGTTATCTTCCTATTGAAGTGCAGACAATGATTGCAGATGGTTTGGGAATTTCCCTTTCAGAAGTATACGGTGTTGCTACATTTTATTCACAGTTTTCACTTAATCCAAAAGGAGAACATAGAGTAAGTGTATGCCTTGGAACAGCTTGCTATGTAAAAGGTTCTGATAAGGTATTAGAAGCAGTAGAAGCACATCTGGGAATAAAAACAGGGGAGTGTACTCCTGATGGATTGTTTTCCATAGATTCATGCAGATGTGTTGGAGCCTGCGGACTTGCTCCGGTTATGATGGTTGATGATGATGTTTATGGTAAGGTTACTCCTGAACAGGTATCAAAGATATTAGATTCATATGTGAGTAAAAAAGGTGGTGCAAAGAAGAAATGACTTTAGAAGAATTAAATAAGATAAAAAAATCAAAAGAAGATATTGTTAAAGTAAGAAAACTAGTTGCAGAAGAGGGAGAAAAGCTTGCTAAGAAAACCGGATATCGTAAACAGATTTTGGTTTGCGGAAGTACAGGTTGTACATCTTCGGGCAGTAAGAAGGTTATAGAAGCTTTAGAAAGTGAACTGAAAAAACAGGGACTCGATAAAGAAGTACTTGTTGTAAAAACAGGTTGTTTCGGTCTTTGTGCTTTAGGACCTATAATGATCGTTTATCCGGAGGGTGCTTTCTATGCACAGGCAACTCCTGAAGGCGTAATAAGAATAGTAGATGAACATATCAAAAAAGGTAACATATGCAAAGATTTGCTTTATAAAGAAACAGTACATAAGGATGGAAGCATTATTTCATTGTCTGAAACCAATTTCTATAAAAAGCAGCTGAGAATAGCTTTGAAGAATTGCGGTGTTATTAATCCTGAAGATATTGAGGAATATATTGCAACTGATGGTTACCAGGCATTAGCTAAGGTACTTACAAAAATGAAGCCTGATGAAGTAATTCAGGAATTGCTTGATTCAGGAATCAGAGGCCGTGGAGGTGCCGGTTTCCCGACAGGTAAGAAGTGGTCATTTGCAAAAGCATCTAAAGGCGATGTTAAATATGTTTGCTGTAATGCGGATGAAGGTGACCCCGGTGCATTTATGGATCGTTCAATTCTTGAAGGCGATCCTCATGCAATTATAGAGGCTATGGCTATTGCAGGTTATACTATTGGTGCATCACAGGGTTATATTTATGTTCGTGCTGAATATCCTGTTGCAGTCCAGCGTTTACAAATAGCTTTAAAACAGGCCAGAGAATATGGTTTCCTTGGTGAGAAAATCTTTGGAACAGATTTTAATTTTGATATTGAAATCAGACTCGGTGCAGGTGCTTTTGTATGTGGTGAAGAAACAGCTCTTATGACATCAATAGAAGGTCATAGAGGCGAACCGCGTCCGCGTCCGCCGTTCCCTGCGGTTAAAGGACTGTTTGGTAAACCAACTGTCCTCAATAATGTAGAAACATATGCTAATATTCCACAGATTATCCGTAAAGGTGCCAAGTGGTATTCATCAATGGGAACTGAAACTTCAAAGGGAACCAAGGTGTTTGCCCTCGGCGGAAAGATTACTAATGTAGGCCTCGTTGAAATTCCTATGGGTACAACTTTGCGTGAAATAGTTGAAGAAATCGGCGGAGGAATTCCAAACGGCAAAAAGTTCAAGGCTGCCCAGACCGGCGGACCTTCAGGCGGATGTATTCCGGCTTGTCATATTGACACACCTATTGATTATGAGAATTTAACGGCATTGGGTTCAATGATGGGTTCAGGCGGACTTATTATTATGGACGAAGATACTTGTATGGTTGATATTGCAAAGTTCTATCTTAACTTTACAGTAGATGAATCATGCGGTAAATGTACACCTTGTCGTATCGGAACAAGACGTCTTTTGCAGTTCCTGGAAAAAATAACATCAGGAAACGGCGAACTTGAGGATTTAGATAAGATTGAAGAACTTGCATTGCATATGAAATCATCATCTCTGTGTGCATTGGGTCAGTCAGCACCAAATCCTGTTCTTTCTACAATGAAATATTTTAAGGACGAATATATTGAACATATTGTTGACAAACATTGTCCTGCAGGAGTATGTAAGAGCCTGCTGCATTATGAAATTGATGCAGGTAAATGTAAGGGCTGTACCCTGTGTGCAAGGAATTGTCCTGTCAATGCAATTTCAGGAACGGTTAAACAACCTCATGTTATAGATAAAGATAAGTGCATTAAATGCGGACTTTGTATGAAAAACTGTAAGTTTAATGCAATAAGCAAAAAGTAGAGGAGGCTAAATAATGGAAAAGAAAAATTTGGTTCATTTAAAAATAAACGGAATTCCTGTTGCAGTGCCTCAAGGTTCTACTATTTTGCAGGCAGCAAAAACTGCTAATATTGAAATTCCATCCCTTTGTTATTTAAAAGATATAAACTGCATTGGTGCATGTCGTGTCTGTGTAGTTGAAATAGTAGGAAGAAAAGGTCTTGTTGCATCCTGTGTTTATCCTGTAGAAGAGGGAATGGAGGTTTTAACCAATACACCAAAAGTAAGAGCTTCAAGAAAAACAACTATCGAACTTATTCTGTCCAGTCACCATAAAAAATGTCTTTCCTGCGTTAGAGGCAATAACTGTGAACTTCAGAAACTTGCATTTGACTATGGAGTAGATGAAGATAGATTCAAAGGCGAGGATATGCCTTATGAAATAGATGATTTGTCACCTTATATTGTGAGAGATAACAGTAAGTGTATTCAATGTATGAGATGTGTTGCTGCGTGTAAGAACGTACAGTCAGTATCTGTCATCGGACCAATTAAAAGAGGATTTAATGTCCATGTTGGCTGTGCTTTTGAAAAAAGCCTTAATGATTCACCGTGCGTTGGATGCGGACAATGTATTGTTGCCTGTCCGGTTGGTGCATTAAATGAAAAGAGCAATATAGATCAGGTTTGGGATGCTATTTCAGATCCTGAAAAGCAAGTTGTATTCTTTACAGCTCCTTCAATCAAAGCAACTTTAGGTGAAAGCTTTAATATGCCTATCGGAACAAATGTAGAAGGTAAAATGGTTGCGGCAATCAGACGTCTTGGCGTTGATAAAATATTCAATATGGATGTTACTGCCGACCTTACTATAATGGAAGAAGCTAATGAGCTGATAGAGAGGATTCAAAAGAAGGAAACTCTGCCTATGTTCACATCATGCTGTCCTGGATGGGTAAAATTCTGTGAGCATTATTATCCTGATATATTGCCTCATCTTTCAACATGCAAATCGCCGCAGCAGATGTTCGGTGCAGTGCTGAAAAGCTATTATTGTCAGAAGTTCGGAATTGATCCAAAAAATCTGTATGTAGTTAGTATCATTCCATGTACAGCCAAGAAATTTGAAGTTACAAGGGAAGAACTTCGTACATTTGATTTTGATGATGTAGATGTTGCTCTTACAACTCGTGAACTTGCAAAAATGATTAAAGGTGCAGGTATCAGTTTTGCTGATTTAGCTGATGAAGATTATGATAATCC
>JBJFBR010000026.1:0-4224 GCA_051888545.1 Oscillospiraceae bacterium | reverse complement strand
GGCTCACTTGTGGAATAACCGCTGTGACAAATTGATTCTGAAACAGCCGTTTTCAATGAACAGTCTGCCGCTTTTTCCAGACTGCCCGACTGCTCAAGATTCATTTGATTTACCGCCAGTTTAAAGCTATGGCTGTCACTTTCAAGAGCAGTCAAAGCATTGCAAAGGTCAGCTCCGTAAACCAGTCTGCCCTCAGAGTAAAAACCATTTGCAAAGTTGGAGATTTCCTCCTCAGAGAATTCACTTTCTGCCGAGGTTTCAGCCGTACCGCATATACACAAAGGAAAAGCAACAGAGATAAGCATTTCACCGCAAACAACCAGCGACAACAGTTTTTTTCTCATAGCTTATTCCTCCTTTGACCAGCCTTCTGCCTGAAAGACATCTGTACCGTTATTTGCTTTCTGCACACCCTGAGCATTAATATTTACATTTACCGTACAGTTTGCATACTCATTTCCCATATCCCCGGAAAAGTTAACGCAATCAATAAAATCATCGGTAAAAGCGTTTTTTTCAAGAGGTTTAGTATAATACCAATGGTTATCACCTGACTTACCGCTTTGTTTCCATGAGCTGTTTGGATTTATTGTTATATATTTATCGCTGAGAGATTCGCCGTCAGCGGAAGTTACATTAATTTCTGCCGTCAAACGCACCCAAGCATCAGCCAGGCCCACATTCTGCACCTTTACAATCTTTGAAACTGACTGCTTCGGCATAACTCCTGCAATACTTTCTAAAGGATAATCCTGCAGAACACCGTCTTTTATAGTTTGCTCTGTCACTTTAATATCTACTTTTCCTGTGGTTATAACATTATGTGCACGGGCATTTGACGTAAAATATGCAAGTGTTCCCAAAGATGCAGATGCCATACAAATGGCAGCCAAAGATAAAATTACAAGCTTTTGTTTCAATGCACATACCTCACTACATTAAATTTACATATAATTTCAGGGGCAGTCCTTTATTCAGGACATACCCCCAAAAAGCAGAGTTACACCCTACAAAGCTTTGAAAGCTTCTTCTGCATTTGCAAAGCCTTCAGTCTGAATTGCTTCCGCCGTTACCTTTATATTAAGCCCCTCAAGATCAGCAATCTGCTCACCGGTAAGATTTTCAGGAACTTTTATTCCTGTAAACAATGCAGGCAAAGCGACATCTGTATCCGCTGCTGAAACAGCTTTACTATATCTGAATTCATAAGTCATTGTATCATCATTATTGTTTTTCTGACCATTAAACACCCACTTATTAGAATCATATCCTTCAAACACATCTGTCATTTTTATACCGATTTTATCAAGTGCAGACTTCTTATTAATAGTAACAAGCACACGCACATAAGAGTCCTCGCTATTTTTCAAAACAGTAACTGTGGGGTCTTTGTCAAGATTTTTTCCCGGAACAAGCTTATAGCTGTTTTCCTTTACACGCTCAGCACCTTCACCTGCAATGGCTTTGCCGTTATCATCAACCTTTGCTTCGTCCAGCTTAATCTGCACATTTCCCACTGTAAACGTGTTTTTTACCTCATCTTTTGAGGTTAGATATGCCATCGTTCCAAATACGCTTACAGCAACCAATGCTGCTGCACAAATGGCTAAAAGGATTGTTTTTCGTCTTGTTTTCATAAAAAGAAAACCTCCTTAAAAAGTTTCATATAGTAAGCCTTTCGGCATTACCGGCAATGGGATTTATCATTATTGGAATTATCATTTTTGTTTTTAAATATTATATCTGGCAGAAATGCAGCGGCAATTAATATAACTCCTGCAAACACAGCAACATATCTCACCGTTGTTTGCTGAAAAAATTGAGCCACATATCCCAGATAAGGAATGGTAATAATGGGCTTGCCGATTACATTCCGGCTGTTTACAATACCTGCGTCCCAGTCATTGTTAGCGTCACCTTTAGTTTTAAAGCAAGGCATACTATTCTCATCATACAATATATCGGTTACTCTATGAGTTGCCACAGTATCATTATCAAGCACAAAGGTGATAACATCTCCTGAATGGATTTCTGTGACATCAGTTTTTCTCACATATATAAGCGAACCAACCGGATATTTCGGCTCCATTGAACCTGAAAGCACAGAAAACACCTGAAATCCGAGAAACTTTACACCCACCAAAAGAACTGCCAAAGCTACAACAAGCACAACAACTACAATGCTAACAAAGTTTAAAACTTTTTTAATTACCATATCATCATTCTTCCTCAAATATAATATTCAATATTTAAAAATATGTTCGGAAAATTTCTTACGGGCTAAACTCATTTATTTTTGATTATACTCCCAATTCATTATAAATATGACAGAACAAGCCTAAATTTTTGCATAAAAAATACCTGACACTATTACAGCATCAGGTTTAAAAAATAGAAAAAAGTCTTAAAAACAGCGTAGAAACGCAACTTTTAAGACCTATAATCTGGCAGGGGCAGAAGGGATCGAACCCTCGGCACGCGGTTTTGGATGAGAATCAAGCTGATTTCACGGCGTTCCAAGCAAGGTCAAGCAAAGTCGGACCGTGGCAAGCTGTCAGCTGCAAAACAGCGTATTTATGGGGGTTTTCGCAATCCGGATAGCCAAAACTCCCCTATCAGCAAATATTAACACAATGATAACGAAAACAAAAAATCCGCAAAAACGGTTCAAAAGTGTTAGAAAAGTGTTAGATACGATTATGAACGGTTTTTGTGTTCAAGGTAAATGAAAAATGTCTTAGTCCGCTTCAGCAACAAAATATTTTTTAAAAAGAGGTATAAAAATGAACACAGACAACAGCTCCGAATGGGAGCTTACAACAGGTCAGCTGCGCACAGTAATGAAGCTCCGCAAGGTCTACACCGACTACCCCGACGGACTCGGCACAAAGGACGTGATGAAAATGCTTGGTGTAGGCAGAGCGACCGTGCTGAATCTCAAAAACAGCGGTATGCTGCAGCACATCAATTTAGGCAACCGTCTGCTGTTTCCGAAGGAATGGGTGCTTGAATACCTTGCGGTCTATGCAGTCAGCGACAAGCCGGGCATTGCGGATTATCGGCGTGAGGTGCTGAAATTCTGCCGCACACGCAAGGGCATTACCGAAATTGCAGAGCACATAAATCTCGGTGCAGGGTTTTGCCGGGATTATCTGCTGAAGCAGCTTCGCGAGCAAGGCAGGCTGATATGCGAGATCGACAAGAGCAATCCTAAAAAGCATTGTTATGTGGCGAGGAGGGGGAGGGGTGATACTCACTCTTTCGCTTTTTTATGTTGGAATGAGGTATATCCGAAAGAACAGGAGCGTAAACCGAACACAAATTCAGTTGTTGCAAATTCTGCAACAACCGCCTCCGACGGCAACAAGCGTATTGCTGCGGCGATGTTTCTGTACTTTCTTGACAAAAACAATGTATTGTTCCTTGATGAAGCAAAGACAGAAAAAGCCATAGCCGACCAGACTCTTGCGGCTCTCACCATTATGAAAGCCGAGTCTCATCCTGCGGAACAAGAAATGATGATAAATGTTTGCAATGATACAATTTTGAAACGTTTCGGATATAGAGATGGAAACGGTTGGCGAATAAAGAAATAATCACTTTAATTCATCAGGGAAGATTTTATTAAAGTAATTAGATTTCTTGAGTCCATAAGATTCTAATCTGTATTTACCGTCAAGAAATTTGTCTGCGAGTTTCTTAATTGCTCTTTTACTTTCTTGCATTGCTTCAGCCCAAGCATCAAATTCATGAATAGCAGTAGAAAGATCATTGATTTTTTGCAGAATGCCATTCTTATATTTAAGTTCATAGGCTTCATCACAATATAGGTATTCATAATAATAAGTTCCAAACCTCATATCAACATCTGTGATTATACAATTACCGGTAAAGTCCAGAAACATTTTATCTGAATAAATCGGCTCGTTATATGCCCATATATTTTTTATTCCGTATAGCTTATCATCCTCAGCATAATAAGTTGCCTGATACCCTCGCCAATTATTAGTTGACTTGCTGAACTGAACATCATACGGGATATGAAACTCTGCACATTTGATCAAATGCTTATTGTCCGATATTGCAAGCAACATAAATTTACGGTCATCATAGTAAAAATAATCTTTAAGCTGACTTAATGACATTAACTTCCCTCCCCCAAAAAACATTTTTGTCTTTTTATCGAAAGCTATGCTATATTTCTTCAATACCCAAACTTTTTAA
>JBJFBR010000025.1:20578-25132 GCA_051888545.1 Oscillospiraceae bacterium | reverse complement strand
TACTTATCAATTTGCTGAGCTGTTACGCTTTCGTCAGATCTCACAATCATCGCTGTAACTATCTCGCCTCTTGCTTCATCAGGAACAGCAGTTACAATACAATCCTCTACGCCGTCACAGCTGTTAAGAATTTCCTCAACCTGTGTGGGATAGATATTTTCACCGGCGGAAATAATCATATCATCTTTTCTTCCCACAATTCTTACGAACTGATTTTCGTCCCATGTTCCCAGGTCGTTGGTATAGTAATATCCCTTATAAAATTTTTTCTTGGTTTCCTCTTCATTATTATAATAGCAATAAGATGATTTTGCGGAACAGCGAATTATAACCTCGCCCACTTCCTTATTATCTCTTGCGGCCTCATCATCAGGTTCTGCACGCTTATCCGGATAGCTCCTGACCACCTTTACCTCATCGTCAAGGCAGGATCTTCCTGCAGTACCTGCCATATCAGGCAAATCAAACGGACGGAGGAATGTATTCCAGAAGGTTTCTGTGGTACCGTATCCGTTAAAGATATTAGGAGTAAGCACCTGCTGGAATTTTATGCAGGCTGCTCTTTCAAGAGGACTTCCCATAGTTACGATTCCACGGAGAGTAGAAATATCCTTAGGATTTTTTTCCTGCTCTGCGGTAAGTGATTCCAATACAGCAGGAACACCTATCAGGAATGTAAGCTTATACTTTTCAACAAACTCCAGGCAGGTTTTCGGGTCAAACTTTTTCATTACCACCATTGTACCGCCTACATACAATGTAGGCGCAGGACCTGCACAATGCAGGCCGCCTCTATGAAACCACGGAGTCATATTCATTGTAACATCTCTATGGTCAAGAGGAAAATGTATAATAACATCATGGGAAGACAAAACCTCATTTATACTTGTAAGAGGAACGCCTTTTTGTCTTCCTGTAGTGCCAGAAGTATAAAATCTTGTAGTTTCATCATAGATATTGTGTTCAAAGGAAAGCTTCGGCTCTTCTTCCGGGAAATCTTTGATAAAATCCTCAAATGTCTTGAATCTTTCATTTGATTCAGTCTTTTTAAACACATCTGTCATTATTATTATGTCAGGCTTGTGTTTCGCAAGTTCAAGAGCCTGCTCCATAAGCTTTTGATTATCCGACTCAAAAATAAACACCTTAGGCTGTGAGTCATCAATGGTAAGAGCAATTTCACCTGCTGAAAGTCTGAAATTAATCGGTGCATTTACAGCCCCGATTTTATGAGCGGTTACATATGCAAATGCAAACACCGGACAGTTTGTCAGATTATACATTATAACATCGCCCTTTTCAACGCCGCCGCTCAAAAGTGCATTTGAAAACTTATTTACCACACAGTTGAACTGAGCATATGTCCACTCTTCACCCGTAAGAGGAAAAATCATAGCCTTTTTATCAGGATATCTGTAAACATTACGCATAAATCCTGCGATCCAGGTATATTCGCTTTCAAAAATACTTTTGAAATTCTGTAAATCTTCCTTCAATTTTTCATTAGCTTCATTCACTTTTAACAACCCCTTTTCAATATCCTTTGCAGTTACCATAGTATACTACTTTATTTACCATATGTCAAGGGTTTTTAAGGACGAAAAAGGTAAATTTTTAATACTTTAAGCAAAACATGGACAGCTGTGGGATATTGTTTTTTTCAAAGTTTTTATTTCTCTACTTGAATACTATTTAAAATTATGATATAATAAGCTTTAGTTTAGGCTATACAAATTACAGCAATTAATATTTTGAAAGGACTATATCTATGCAAATGGGAATTCTTCGTATTTCTGACTGCTCTTTTCCTTTTAAAATAATGCCCGGAGTTCGAGTCTGATACACACAATTCAACGGGTAATTTTATTGGAAAGGATTTGATTATATGAAAAAAGAGCTTTCAAAGCTTTATGAACCCTCTGAGGTAGAGGATAAAATCTATAAATACTGGATAGACAATGACTGCTTTCACGCAGAACGTGATTCTCAGAAAAAGCCTTATACTATTGTAATACCGCCGCCGAACATTACAGGCCAGCTCCACATGGGACACGCCCTGGACAACACTTTACAGGATATCCTTATCCGTTGGAAGAGAATGTCCGGCTACTGCACACTCTGGATTCCGGGAACAGACCATGCTTCCATTGCCACAGAAGCTAAAATTGTTGAGGCAATGAGAAAAGAAGGCATCACAAAAGACGATATCGGCAGAGAAAAATTCCTTGAACGTGCATGGGACTGGAAAGAAAAGTACGGCGGAAGAATTGTTGAGCAGCTTAAAAAACTTGGCTCGTCATGCGATTGGGCAAGAGAACGCTTTACCCTTGACGAAGGCTGTTCAAAAGCCGTAAAGGAAGTTTTCGTAAACTACTATAATAAAGGATATATTTATCGAGGCGAGAGAATCATCAACTGGTGCCCTCACTGCAAGACTTCAATCTCCAACGCTGAAGTTGAATATGAAGATCAGGAAGGATTCTTCTGGCATCTAAGATATCCTTTCAAGGACGGTTCAGGATATGTTGAGCTTGCAACAACCCGTCCTGAAACATTGCTTGGCGATACTGCCGTTGCAGTAAATCCAAAAGATGAAAGATACAAGGATATTGTAGGCAAAACGCTTATCCTGCCATTGGTAGGACGTGAAATCCCGGTTGTTGCAGACAGCTATGTTGATATGGAATTTGGTACAGGTGTTGTAAAAATCACTCCTGCTCACGACCCTAACGACTTTGAAGTCGGTGCAAGACACAATCTGCCTGTACTCAATGTTCTTACCGAAGACGCTAAAATCGTTGACGACTATCCTGAATATGCAGGTATGGACAGATATGAAGCCAGAAAGAAAATTGTCGAAGATCTGGACAAAGGCGGTTTCCTGGTCAGAGTTGAACCTCACGAACACAATGTAGGAACCTGCTACCGCTGCGGAACAACAGTAGAACCAAGAGTTTCACTCCAGTGGTTCGTTAAAATGAAAGAGCTTGCTAAGCCTGCTATTGAAGCGGTTAAAGACGGAAGCATTAAATTTGTTCCAAAGCGTTTTGAAAAGAACTATCTTCACTGGATGGAAGATATCCGTGACTGGTGCATTTCCCGTCAGCTCTGGTGGGGACATCAGATTCCTGCATTTTACTGCGATGACTGCGGTGAAATGGTTGTTACCAAGGAAGACAGCGCTGTATGTCCTAAGTGCGGAAAGCCAATGCGTCAGGATCCTGACACTCTGGATACATGGTTCTCATCAGCATTGTGGCCATTCTCAACTCTCGGCTGGCCTGACAAAAACGAAGATCTTGATTATTTCTATCCTACCAGCACTCTGGTTACAGGATACGATATTATTCCGTTCTGGGTTTCAAGAATGATCGTTGCCGGTCTGGAAAATATGAATGAAAAGCCTTTTGACACCGTTCTTATTCACGGTCTTGTGAGAGATGAACAGGGCAGAAAGATGTCCAAATCTCTCGGCAATGGAATTGACCCTCTCGAAGTTATTGACAAATACGGTGCAGATGCGCTGAGATTTATGCTTGCAACAGGAAATGCCCCCGGAAATGATATGCGTTACAGCGATGACAAGGTAAAGGCAAGCAGAAACTTTGCAAACAAGCTCTGGAATGCGTCAAGATACATTATGATGAATCTTCCTGATGATTTCAAGGTTGACAGGCTTCCTGAAAATCTCAATGTGGAAGACAGATGGGTAATCTCCAGGTTCAACACTCTTGCAAAGGTTGTTAATGACAATCTGAGCAATTTTGAGCTGGGAATCGCTGTTTCAAATCTCTACGACTTTATCTGGGATGTTTTCTGCGACTGGTACATTGAACTTACAAAGCCTCGTATTGCCGAAGGCGGTGAAACTGCTCTTACTGCTCAGACCGTTCTTGTCTGGGTCATGAAGGGCATGCTCAAACTTTTACATCCGTTTATGCCGTTTATCACAGAAGAGATATGGCAGGCTCTTGTCAACGATGGCACATCCATTATGCTTAATGATTATCCTGTATATCACCGGGAGCTTTCATTTGAAGAAGATGAAACAAAATTTGAAAAAATCATTGCCGCTATAAAGGCCATTCGTGCCACAAGAAACGGCATGAATGTTCCTCCTTCCGTTAAGGCAAAGCTTTACATTGAAACTGATGAAAAGGATATTTTTGCTTTGGGAGAAATGTTCTTCAAGCGCCTTGCATCAGCATCTGAAATTGAAATTGCCGACAAATGGGATATTGCTGACACAGTTACTGTTGTAACTGACAGTGCAAGAATCTTTATTCCGCTCTCAGACATAATAGATGTTGAAAAGGAAACTGCACGTCTTGAAAAAGAAAAGAAAGCCGTTCAGAAAGACCTGGACTTCTTAAACGGCAAGCTTAACAATCAAGGCTTTTTAGCAAAAGCTCCTGAACAGCTTATAAATGCTCAGAGAGAAAAGCTTGCAAAGGCTCAGGAAAAAATGGCAAAGATTGAAGAATCACTTGCAGCATTGAAAAAATAATATATACAGCAAAAGGCGAACAGTTTTATACTGCTCGCCTTTATTTA
>JBJFBR010000025.1:9166-20478 GCA_051888545.1 Oscillospiraceae bacterium | reverse complement strand
AAAAATAATATATACAGCAAAAGGCGAACAGTTTTATACTGCTCGCCTTTATTTATCACTAAACTAAAAGTCTGAAACCTGGTGTATGTGACGTGCCGTCGCTCTATGCCTGTTTTCAGACTATCTCTCAATACGGCGGATTATGCCGTCCGGGAGGACTCCATAGTATCAATAACCTCTGTCATAAGCTGGGACGCTTTTTGCTTTTTGTCCTGAAGCACGCTGAAAAACGGTTTATCACCGTCAGTAAACTTTATGCGGTTTTTATATTTCGCCGAAAGTGCCTGAATTGCAGAAATTTCAGGCTGCTTGACATAAAACAACAAACGCTGTCCGCTTTGAGTGATTTCAGTTATGCCCAGACGTGACGCTGTATTTCTCACAAGTGCCACATTAATAAGTCCCATAACCGATTTCGGCGGATCTCCGTATCGGTCAATAAGCTCGTCAATAACATCAGAGCTATCCTCTTTTGTTACTATAGACGCAATCTTTCGGTATGCATCAATTCTCTGAGCAAGATTTTCAATATAGCTTTCAGGGATAAACGCATCAATGGAAATATCCACAAGACAATCTTCAGGTGAGTGAGGCAATGCCTCGCCCTTTTGTTCTGCTATAGCCTCATTGAGCAGCTGCAGATACATATCATATCCCACTGCTTCCATATGGCCATGCTGTCTTCCGCTGAGAATTGAACCTGCTCCTCTTATCTCCAGATCACGCAATGCAATTCTGAACCCTGAACCGAACTGGGTAAACTCTTTTATGGCATTGAGCCTTTTTGACGCAATATCTGTAAGCACTTTTCCCCGTCTGAATGTGAAATATGCAAATGCTCTTCTATTGGAACGTCCTACACGCCCTCTCAGCTGATAAAGCTGTGAAAGTCCCAGCCTGTCTGCATCTTCTATAATCAAAGTATTTACATTGGGCACATCAACGCCTGTTTCAATGAGTGTTGTGCATACAAGTATATCAATTTCGTGGTCAATAAGCTGCCGCCATATTTCTGAAAGCTCTGCCTCTGAAATCTGTCCGTGAGCAATTCCTATTCTTGCTTCAGGCAAAAGCTTTTGCAGTTTTGCGGCAGTTGCCTGTATTGTTTCAATGCGGTTATGAATATAGTAAACCTGTCCTCCTCTGCGGAGTTCCTTTGCTATTGCCTGCGCCACAATTCCGTCACCGTATTCAACAACATAGGTCTGTATGGGGTGACGGTCCTGAGGTGGCTCTTCAATAACTGACATATCTCTTATTCCGCTGAGTGCCATATTCAAAGTCCTCGGTATTGGTGTTGCGGAAAGAGTCAGCACATCTACCCCTTTGAAGGTTTCCTTCAGCTTTTCCTTATGAGCAACACCAAAACGCTGTTCCTCATCTATTATAACAAGTCCCAGGTCTTTGAATTTTACGTCCTTTTGCACCAGTCTGTGAGTACCGATAATTAAATCTACAGTACCTCTTTTCAGCTCACGGATTATCTCCTGCTGTTCCTTCGGCTTACGAAACCTTGAAAGAAGTTCAACCTTTATGGGGAAATGCTCAAACCGCTTGACGGCAGTCTGATAATGCTGCCATGCAAGCACCGTTGTAGGCACAAGTATTGCCACCTGCTTTGAATCCAGCATACACTTGAATGCTGCACGGAGTGCGACTTCGGTCTTGCCGAATCCCACATCTCCGCAAAGAAGTCTGTCCATTGGCACAGGCTTTTCCATATCTTCTTTTATTTCCTGAATAGCTCTCAGCTGGTCGTCTGTTTCCTGATAGTCAAAGCGTTCCTCAAAATCACGCTGCCAATCGCTGTCCTCTGAAAATGCATAGCCCTTTGCCATTTGTCTCTGAGCATACAGCTTTGTCAGCTCTTCCGCCATATCCTTTACGGCAGACTTTACTCTTGAACGGGTCTTCTTCCATTCTGTAGAATTCAGCTTATTAAGCTTAACATTAGCATCATCTCTCGGTCCGATGTATCTTGACACCATATCAAGCTGTGTTACAGGAACATAAAGCACATCAGTTCCTGCATATTTAATTGTTATATAATCCTTTGTAACTCCGTTGGTTTCCAAAGTATTTATACCGGCAAAGCGGCCTATTCCGAACATAGAATGAACCACCAGATCTCCCGGTGAAATATCCGACAGGCTTTTTATCTCCTCGCCTGTTTTTTTCTTCTTTTTCTTACGCTTGGAGGCATTCATAGACTTCATCTGCGTTACGGCAGCACATTTTATATCCGGGTAATCAAAGCCTCCGGAAAGACTTCCCGTCTTGACATAGATTATATTCGGTACGAGCTGTGCATCATCTTTCAGTTCCACAGCAGGCAAACCGTATTCACGCAGATCTGATACTATAATAGGAACAGTTTTTTCTGAACCTGCCAGCAAAACGGTACAGTAGCCGTTATCGCAAAGCTCTTTCAGCTCTTCTTCAAGATGCGAAATATTTCCGCCCCAGACGCTTATCTGCCGGCAGTCGGAATTTATAAGCTTTCTGAACTTAATGCCATTATTGCTCTGCATAAATGTATCAAGAAATACACAGGGCAGTTCAAGAGCCTTTGCCGTCATCTGAGATACATCTATAAAAAAGCCTTCCAGTCTTTTAAAAAGTACTCCGTCCTCATACAGCAGCTTTATATCCTCCGAAAGCTGCGTCAATACTCCTTTTCCCCGTTCACAACAATTCTGATATTCACTGAAAATGCAGATTCCGTCTTTGAAATAATCAAAAGGAGTATAAACTCTGTCATAGGCAAGGCTGTAGTATTTATCCAGATTGGTGAGAGTTATGCCGCTTTCAATCAGCTGGATATCATCGTCAATATGCTTTTTGATTTTATCTCCATTCTTTGAACGGACAGATTTCCGCAGTTCCTCAAGCTTCTGAACAAGCTCGCCCTCCGCAAATATGATTTCCAGCGCAGGGAAAACCATAACTTCGTCTATGGATTCGGTTCGTCTTTGTGACTCGGAATCAAAATATGAAAGGCTGTCGACCTCATCACCCCAGAGCTCAATTCTCACCGGCTGATTTTCCTGCACAGGAAAAATATCTATAATTGCACCTCTTACAGCAAACTGTGCCTGACCTTCAACCTGATCTGTTTTTGTATATCCCGAAGATATGAGCTTCTGTGAAAGTTCCTCCACATTCAGTTCGCTGCCCTGTGAAATCTCAAAAGAATATTCTCTGAGTATATACGGCGGAATTGTACCCTGAAGGCAGGCCTCTGCTGACGCCGCACAAATTCTGCATTTACCCATAAGCACCTTTGAAAGAGTTTCCAGACGCTTATGCTCATACTCCCTTGAAACACCTTCCATATACGCAAAATTCAAATCCTTTGCAGGATAAACACAAGCGGTATCTTTTCCGTACATTTCATTTATATCGCTGACGAGCCTTACTGCCGATGCCTCATCATCGCACACCACAAAAACAGCTTTATGGGCAGACAATTCTCCCACAAGCTGTGCTTTATGAATATTTGAAACTCCCGTTGCAAGACAAGGCAGCCAGTTATTTTCCAATGCTGCGGTGATATCCTTATACAGCGGAAGTTTTCTGCACATCTGACTGAAAATGTTCATTATTTTTCTCCCCGAAATCAGTTGTACCTGTTCATTGCGTCATTGATTTTACCCTGAATCATAAGTTCAGCGGCGTTACAGGCATTTTCAAACACCGTTTCAAGCTTTTTCTTATCCTCATCAGAAAACCTTCCAAGCACCCAATCGGCAAGATTATAATTGGGATTGGGCTTTTTGCCTACACCAATCTTTATACGGGGAAAATCTTCTCCTCCGCAAAGAGCAATTATACTTTTTATCCCGTTATGTCCTCCCGCAGAACCTTGCCTGCGAATCCGCATCCTGGAAGGCTCCAGAGATATATCATCAAAAATCACAATTATATTTTCCAGCGGTATTTTATAAAAATTCATAGCCTCAGCCACCGCTTCACCGCTGTTATTCATATATGTTTCAGGTTTCATCACAAGGCATCTTTTTCCCCCAACAGTTGTATCGGCTACAACCGATCTGAACTTATGGCGGTCAAAGGAAAACCCAAGCTTTTCTGCCATATAATCCACTGCCATAAATCCGGCATTATGTCTTGTCTCAGCATACTGTATTCCCGGATTTCCCAATCCTGCTATTATATATTCAGGCTTTCCCGCAGATTTATTTTCAGAAGAAAGCTTATTAAAAACATCCCAGATACTCATATATTTTATCCTTTCATACTTTATCATCTGTATCTTTTTACACTGCAATACATAAATTATATCACTTTAATCAGTGTTTTTCAAGGCTTTAAAGTATCTGAACAGTATGTCTGCTGTAATCTATAACACTTTCCTTTTTCAATGCCGACAAACCTCTCATAAGGGCTGCCCGGTCAACTCCCAGATATTCTGCAAGGTCGGAAAACGGCATCGGCACTATTATACTGCTGCTCTGCTGCCTGATGCTTTCATACTTGAAATAGCTCATCAGCTTTGATTTTATACTTTTCTGCTGCAAAATAAATATATGTATAAGCTCTTCTGAAAATTCTGACGGGATATTGTTTTCCTCAAGCTGCCCGATCATATAGCTTATCAGATCATCCTTTTCATAAAAAGCTACCCTGCATTTTTCCTTTGCCATAAAATAGCTTACTCCGCATTGTACCGGCAAAAGCATTTCCTTTGAAAGCATATCCCCTCTTTTAAAAATTTTTAAAATTGTTCTGTCAAAATTATCATTTTCACTGCACATATATATTGTGCCTTGGGTTACGACTCCGATCCTGTTGCTGTAATTGTCAAAATGTCTTATAAGCTCCTTTTTTCCGTACTCCGCAATGGTAGGAAAATACAGATTCTGCATAACGTACATATCTTTCTCATTAAAGTGGCATACCATATCTTGTGTCTCCCTTATTTCAGATTTCGCATATTATGTATATTATATCATAAATTTGTGATAATTGCAACAGATTTATTTGTCTTCTTGATATATAATAATAAAGCACCTTTACTGCAAAGATGCAAGAAACAAAAATTAGTGTTTTAAATATATATTGACATTCTAACAGGAGGAATATACATGAAAGTCATCAAGAGAAACGGCTCTGAAGTTGATTTTGACGCAAATAAAATTATAATTGCTATGAAAAAAGCCAACGAGGCAGGAGTGAACAAAGAACTTACCGATGAGCAGATTCAGGACGCTGCTGATTATATAACCTTTAAGTGTTCAAAAATGAACCGTGCCGTTTCTGTGGAAGAAATTCAGGATATGGTGGAAAATCAGATAATGGCATGCGGTGCATTTGAAATTGCAAAGGGATATGTTAAATACAGATATGTCCGTTCACTCGTCAGAAAATCAAATACTACTGACGACAGTATATTGTCGCTTATCGAATGCAACAACGAAGAAGTTCTGCAGGAAAATTCCAACAAGGACCCTATCGTCAACAGCGTACAGCGTGACTATATGGCCGGAGAAGTAAGCCGTGACCTTACAAAGCGTCTTTTGCTTCCGAAAGAAATCGTTGACGCTGACAGAGAAGGCATCATTCACTTCCACGATTCCGACTACTATGCTCAGCATATGCACAACTGCGACCTGGTAAACCTTGAAGATATGCTCCAGAACGGAACAGTAATCAGCGGTACAATGATTGAAAAGCCCCACAGCTTTTCAACTGCCTGCAATATTGCTACACAAATTATTGCCCAGGTGGCATCAAACCAGTACGGCGGACAGAGCATAAGCCTTGCTCACCTTGCACCGTTTGTTCAGACTTCAAGAGAAAAAATAAGAAATGAAGTCAGAGAAGAAGTTAAGGAAGTAAACGGAAATATTTCCGAAGAAGCTATAAACACCATTGTTGAAAAACGTCTTAAAAAAGAAGTTTCAAAGGGTGTTCAGACAATACAGTATCAGGTCATCACTCTTATGACAACCAACGGACAGGCTCCTTTCCTTACTGTATTTATGTATCTTAACGAGGCTAAAAATCCTCAGGAAAAGGAAGACCTTGCTCTTATTATTGAAGAAATGCTCCGTCAGCGACACAAAGGCGTTAAAAATGAGGCAGGTGCATGGATAACTCCTGCATTCCCTAAGCTTATTTATGTTCTTGAAGAAGACAATGCCTATGAGGGTTCAAAGTATTTCTATCTTACCAAGCTTGCGGCTAAATGTACTGCAAAGCGTCTTGTTCCTGACTATATCTCCGAGAAAATAATGCTGCAGAACAAGGTTGACAAAAACGGCAACGGAAACTGCTTCCCATGCATGGGCTGCAGGTCATTCCTCACCCCTTATGTTGACGAAAACGGCAAGCCAAAATATTACGGACGTTTCAACCAGGGCGTTGTAACTGTAAACCTTGTGGACATCGGATTATCTGCACACAAGGATATGAATAAGTTCTGGGAAATCTTTGATGAACGTATGGAACTTTGCCACAGAGCACTTCGTCTGCGTCACGAGCGTCTTCTCGGCACAAAGTCCGACGCTGCACCTATCCTTTGGCAGAACGGTGCTTTGGCTCGTCTTAAAAAGGGCGAAACCATTGACAAGCTCCTTTACGGCGGATATTCCACACTTTCTCTTGGCTATGCAGGTCTTTGGGAATGTGTTTACAGTATGACAGGCAAAAAGCTTACAGAGCCTGAAGGTGAAAAACTCGGTCTTGAAATAATGCAGAAACTTAATGAATACACTGCAAAATGGAAAGCTGCCGAAAATATTGACTACAGCATTTACGGTACACCTCTTGAAAGTACAACCTATAAATTTGCAAAATGCCTGCAAAAGAGATTCGGAATTATTCCGGGAGTTACCGATAAAAATTATATCACAAATTCATACCACGTTCACGTTACCGAAAACATTGACGCTTTTGACAAGCTTTCATTGGAATCAAAGTTCCAGACACTTTCTCCCGGCGGAGCAATCAGTTATGTAGAAGTTCCCAATATGCAGGACAATCTTGAGGCTGTTATCAGCGTTATGCAGTTTATCTATGAAAACATTATGTATGCCGAGCTTAACACTAAATCTGATTTTTGTCAGGTCTGCGGATATGACGGAGAAATTCAGATTATTGAAGAAGACGGAAAGCTTATATGGCAATGCCCTAACTGCAAAAATACAGATCAGGACAAGATGAATGTTGCAAGACGTACCTGCGGATACATCGGCACACAGTTCTGGAATCAGGGCAGAACACAGGAAATAAAAGAAAGAGTATTACATCTTTAATTTAAAATAAAACCTCCGCTGTCAAAAGTGGAGGTTTTTATCAGGACAACACCGTACAGCTTTTGCCATGTGGTATTGTCTTTTGAAAGGATAGCTATGAACTACGCAAACATAAAATATTTCGACATTGCAGACGGTCCGGGAGTCAGGACAAGCCTTTTTGTATCAGGCTGTACTCATCACTGCAAAAACTGCTTTAACCCGGAAACATGGGATTTTAACTACGGCAAAGAGTTTACCGCAGAAACGGAGAATGAAATCATCAAAAGCTGCAGTTCCAGATTTTCAGCAGGCATTACCCTTTTAGGCGGTGAACCCATGGAGCCGGCTAACCAACAGGCAATACTGCCCTTTTTAAAAAGATTCAGGCAAGCCTGTCCCGACAAAACTATATGGTGCTATTCAGGCTATACCTTTGAGCAGCTGACAGGCAGCGAGCCTTACCGATGCAGATGTGATATTACTGACGATATCCTGAAGCTGATTGATGTATTGGTAGACGGTGAATTTATGCAGGAATATCACGATATAAGTCTGCGTTTCAGAGGCAGCTCCAACCAGCGGATAATAGATATGCAGAAATCCCTGGAGCGTGGCTGTATAGTCCTCTGGCAGGACGACCCTGTATTTTCAACTCATTCAATGGATAAATAAAAAGTCGGCTGTTTTCAGTCGACTTTTTTTATGTAACAGAATTATTTATCTTTTTTCTGTGCTGCAAGAATCTGCTGGAGCATTTCATCAAGAAGCTCTCTTGAAAACGGAAGTCCGTCACCCATAGGGTTTACAACGAAGCCGTTTACATTAGGCATCTGCTCAACAAGATGTGCAACCTGCGGGAAAGTCATTTCAATTCCCTGCCATTTAACATCATGTCCGTCAAATTTCATTATTTCTTCAACCTCAGTAAAAGCAGGAATATATGTTCCAAGCTTTTCATGGTCCATAAGCAAAAATTGTGCCTGCGGACGATCATCAAAGTGTACCTTATTGTCCTTGTCAGCTACAATTCTTGTCTTTGTATCAACAACAGCAGGAACAATAAATTTACAGTGAAGTGCAGCATTTAACATTTTGTTCTGTGTTTCATCGTTATAATTAGCTCTCATCTCTGCCAGAGCCTTTGCAAATTCAGGATTATGAACCGGCTGTGGGGCTTTTTTTTCATTAGTACTCATTTTTTTAGTCTCCTTTTCAATCAATTATCTTCATCAAGATTTGTTTCGATTATATATTTGGGGCGTTTCTTTGTTTCAAGATATATCTTTCCGATATATTCACCGATAATACCGATAGCTAACAGCTGCAATCCGCCCAAAGCCCAGATAGAAATCATAAGACTCGGCCAGCCTGAAACACTATGACCTACGCAAAGTGAAATCAATGAATAAATCAGCATAATAAATGAAACCACAAAAACTGCCAATCCCGTAAAAGTAATAAATCTGATTGGTTCTATTGAGAAGGAAGTTATTCCTTCAAAAGCAAGTGAAAGCATCTTTTTGAAAGGATACTTGGATTCACCTGCCGCTCTTTCCGCTCTTTCATATGTAACTATGTCACTCTTGTATCCAATCATGGGCACAATTCCACGAAGGAATAAATTTACCTCTTTGAATTCTGACAAGCCTTCCAATGCTCTTTTGCTCATCAGTCTGTATTCGGCATGGTTATACACAATTTCAATTCCCATATGCTGAAGCACCTTATAATAAGCCAAAGCAGTATTTCTTTTAAATGCTGAATCTGTTTTTCTGGAAGAACGAACACCGTAAACAATGTCACAGCCTTCAGCTCGTTTCTGCAAAAATCCATCAATAGCATTAATATCATCCTGAAGATCAACGTCCATTGAAATTACAATATCAGCCTTTTCCTTTGCAGTCATAAGTCCTGCCAGAATAGCATTCTGCTGACCTTTATTTCTTGAAAGCTTAACTCCTGTAAAAATCGGGTCAAAGTTATGCAATGTTTTTATAATATCCCAGGTCTGATCCTTTGAACCGTCATCAACAAACATAACCTTGCTTTCAGGCGATACCTTTCTGTCATCAATCAGCTTGTGCATTTTTATAAGCAGCTGTTTTGATGTGATCGGAAGCATATCTTCTTCATTATAGCATGGAATAACCAAATATAAAGTTTCCATTTTATATCCTTTCCAAGACAAAGTCTTTATAATATAAATTTGTCAGTCAAATTGAAAACAGCTGTTTTGCATTCTTATTTGTAATATCAGCTATTTCCTGCGGAGTAATTCCTTTTATTTCAGCAGCACATTCCGCGACCTTTTCAATCATATCGCTGGTACAGCGTTTTCCCCGAAAAGGTTCAGGTGCCATATACGGACAATCGGTTTCCAGAAGCAGCCTGTCCAACGGAACGGTCTCCAACGCTTTTTTAGCCTTTTTAGAATTCTTGAAAGTCAGCACACCGGTAAATCCGATATACATACCAATGCTCAAAAATTCCTTTGCAGTTTCTGCCGAGCCTGAAAAGCAATGCACAACACCTTTTGGTTTATACTTAAATATCAGTTCCCTGAAATCCTGCAAAGCATCCCTGCAATGCAAAATCACAGGAAGATCGTGCTTATTAGCCAGTTCGAGCTGGTCAGCCAGCAGTTCTATTTGTGCTTCACGGTCATAGCCTTCATAATGATAGTCCAGACCAATTTCACCTACAGCTCTTATCTGCGGATTTTCGTCAAGCAGCTTTTCAAGAATTTCCATATAATTGCCTGGAACTTTATCTATACACTCGGGATGAAACCCTGCCGAAGTATAAAAATTATCAAAACATTTTGACATTTTAATTCCAAAAAGTGATGATTTCTCATCGGTGGCAGCGTGCATTATACACTCTACGGGGGAATCCTCACTTTTAAGAAGGTAATTCAGCACTTCAGATCTGTCATTGTCAAAAGCTGAATCATCATAATGAGAATGTGAATCAAATATTCCTTTCAACATCAACAGCTCCTTTTCACTTATATAAAATAATTATAACATATAATTTATGTATTGTAAAGCATAAATTCCATCTGAAATTTTGTGAGAATTGAACATATATCCAAATATTCGATTGGATAAGAAAACTAAAGATTTTACGAGAAAAATGGTGCTAATTGCAAAATTCCGACTTCTAAGGATTTCTTTGAACCTTGCAGTTTAATCTGCACTGTGATATAATTCCCCTCAATGACAGCAAAAGTACTGCGCAGCTTAGGTTGTCATTAATTTGCAGACAACTGTAAAACGAAAGGGGAAAAATATATGAACGATTCAAACGTAGTAGATTTGAAACCAAAAAAGAAAAACTCAAAAATTATTTTTATTGTCATTGCAATTATCCTGGCAGCAATACTGCTTATTTCATCTCTGGCAATTGTTCCTGCCGGTTCAACCGGCGTTATTGTAACCTTCGGCAAGGTTTCCGATAAAGGCTTAAGTGAAGGACTTCATCTTAAAGTTCCGTTTGCTCAGGAATTAGTGGTAGTTTCAAACAAAATTCAAGTTTATGAGGCAGATGCCAATGCAGTTTCAAAGGACTTGCAGACCGTAAATTCTAAAATTGCAGTAAACTTCCGTGTAAAAGCCGATTCTTCATCGTCAATTTACAAGAATATCGGTTCAGACTATCAATCAGTTATTCTTATGCCGGCAGTTCAGGAATGTATGAAGTCTATCAGCTCAAAATATACAGCTGAGCAGCTTATCACCGAGCGCAACAAAGTCGGCGATGAAATTAAAGATCTGCTTGAATCAAAGGTAAATGATTACGGTATTCAAATCGAGAAATTCAATATTGTAAACTTTGATTTCTCAGAAGAGTTTAATAATGCTATTGAGGCAAAGCAGGTTGCCGAACAGAACTTACTTAAAACAAAGACCGAACAGGAGCAGGCAATAGTTATTGCCGAAGCTGAAGCAAAGAAGAAAGTTATTGCTGCTGAGGCAGAGGCTGACGCTATAAAAAAGAAAGCCGATGCACAGGCAAAGGCCAACCAAGAGCTTTCAAAGTCACTTGACAAGA
>JBJFBR010000025.1:3662-9066 GCA_051888545.1 Oscillospiraceae bacterium | reverse complement strand
AAAGCCGATGCACAGGCAAAGGCCAACCAAGAGCTTTCAAAGTCACTTGACAAGAATCTTATTAACTATCAGGCCATTGAAAAATGGGACGGCAAAATGCCAAAAGTTGCTTCATCAGCAAACCCGCTGGTTTCACTTGATTTAGACGATGATGACAGCAGCAGCCAATCAAACTAGTCTGCAAAAAATAACGGAGCATTGCTTAAAGCTTTGCTCCGTTTTTTATTATCATTCTTTACAGTTTGGAATATCCAAAGCTGTTTACAAGTGCGTCAACCTTAACGCCCTGTTTGCACATAGGACATTCGCTTGGAACATATGTGGCATAGTTTGGAATATCATCCTGTGTAAAAACAGAGTGTATATCAACTCCGTTTGAGCTGTCTCTCGCTGAGAAAATTGATGCTATGGCACTAAGCTGTCCGTTATAATAACGCAGGCAATCAATAGCCCTGTTAATAGATTTACCTGTTGAAACAGATGAAATCAAAAGCAATACCTTTTTACCCCAGATTTTTCCCTGAGTATTATCACGGAAAATCAGCTGATTTGTGGAATTAAGCTCAGGAGTGATAACTGAGATATCCTCGCCCTGATTAATTCCGCCTTCCGAAAGGCTCTGAGCAAGAAATGCTCCTAAAATTTCAGTACCTTCAAGACAAATTATTGTCTCAATAGGAGTGTTTGTATAAGTTGATGCAAATTCCCTTGCTGTTTCAGCTGCCATTTTAGCACTTGTCTTTATTGTTGTAAGGTCAACATAATAATTGATATGTGAATGGTTTGTTGCAAAATGTCCGGGAATTATGCCCATTTTTATTTTATTGTTTTTGTGTGATGAAATTGTTTTCATTCTGCCTTCCATAAGAGTACCTCCGTCTGTTGCAAAATTAAGTAGTAAAATTTTATCTTATTTGTTATTATAGCATATTTTCATATATAATTCAAGGGCTGATTTTATAAATTTTCACCATATAATTTGTTTATATTTCATAATAAAACAGAAAACCTTGAATAATCCAATAATTATGCCTGACTTCAAATACATAGCAGAGAATTATTTTTTCAGAGGGCTGAATCCGATACAATATTTCCAACCTCAAACTATGCTGGTAGATTTGTTGACTCTTTATAGGCGAATCAGCCCGTAAAGTCAGGAGCCCATAACAACCACAATATCCGTCTGCTCGGTCATTTTACATTCGCACACAAAATTGCTCTCCAGCTTTTCGCCGTTTACCATTACCGATTTGACACCGCTTTCAACATGGTCGGGATTCTGTATGTCAATGGAAAGATGTCTGCCCCTGAAATTCTTTTCGATTCTGAAGCCGTCCCAGTCGTGAGGAATTGACGGCGAAATTACCAATCCATTGGCATTCGGTCTCATTCCGCAGATTCCTTCAATGCAGCCAACCATTACCGTTGAACCTGTTCCTGTGAGCCAGTGAACATGTGAACGTCCAGCATATGGTGAACGGGTCGATTCTGTAAACTGTCCGTGAACATACGGCTCCATAACTCTGATTTCTGCTTTGTCATTGCAGCTTGCAGGAGATGATTCAAGGAAGTATTCAAAGGCTCTGTCACCATGTCCCAGAAGTGATTCCGCCAGAATTGCCCAACCCTGAGTCTGGGAGAAAATACCGCCGTTTTCCTTTGTGTCAGGATTGAAAATATGCATTAAAGCACCGTCAAAATGGTGGTCAACATAAGGCGGTTCAATAATCTTTACACCGTATGGAGTGTTAAGTATTTCGTGAACCTTGTCCATAGCTGTTTCTGCCTGCTCTTTTGACGCAAAACCTGAAATTACTGCCCAGCTCTGAGGATTCAGCCACATGCTTGCCTCTTTGTCATTTCTTGCACCCACAACTACTCCGTCTTCTCTTATTCCGCGGATAAATCTGTCCTCATCCCAGCATTTATCCAGGGACTCTGCCAGAGTTGCCTGAACCTTGTCTATATATTTTATATACTCGCTGTCCTGCTTTTCCTCAGCCATTTCCTTGATGATCGACATAGCATAATAAAGCTGAAAAGCAACAAATGTGGACTCGCCTTTTTTACCCATACGCAAACAGTCATTCCAGTCTGCATGAAGTCCTGCCGGCATGGAATGTGCGCCAAGTCGGTTCATAGAGAAATCTATCGCTTTTTTCAGGTGATTATATACTGTATCCTCTCCCTTATCTGAATATAAAATAACCTCGTCAAGAAAAGCTTTATTTCCGCTTTCCGCAATATATTTATATACCGTGGGGAAAAGCCAGAGGGCATCATCGGCACGATATGAAGGATGTCCGGTTTCCTTTGCATAGTCTGAATTGGGGTTGTCTTCTTCAGGAGCATTTTCATGTCCGGCATTGTGGTCAAATTTAACCAGCGGCAGACCTCCGCCGTTGCTTACCTGTGCTGAAAGCATAAATCTGATTTTATCAGCGGCAAGCTCCGGATTGATATGTATAATTCCCTGAATGTCCTGAACTGTATCACGGTATCCGTAACCGTTTCTCAGTCCGCAGTAAACAAACGAAGCTGCTCTTGACCATATAAAAGTTATAAAGCACTGATAAGCGTTCCACACATTTACCATATTATTGAAATTTTCTGACGGCGTTTCAACTTTAAAATTGTCAAGCTGTCCGTGCCAGTAGTCTTTCAGCTCCTGAATTTCAGCGTCACACTTACCTTTTTCCTTATACTGTGCCATTATTTCTTCTGCCTGTGCATTGTTTTTCTGTCCCACAAGGTAGATAATTTCAACACATTCGCCGGGCTTCAGCTCAATATCGCTTTGCAATGCTCCGCAGGCATTATCATTATAATTCAGCTTGTTACCGCAGTTTCCTGATTCAACAGCAACAGGATTGCCGTAACTGCGGTACGGTCCGATAAAGCTGTCCAGATCTCCGCAGTATGAGGAAACCTCTGCTCCAACAACACCGAAAAATCTTTCCTTATGATTTGAACCTGTTTCATCTTTACATTGATTTTCGTTTATATGCTGGATGATTTTATTTCCCTCAAAGCTTGTTCTGGTAATAAACAATGTATATTGCAGATTTATCTGATCCTGCTCATAGTTATTGTCATTTGTAAATTCAGCAAAACCATACACAGAAAGCTTTCTTGTTTTACCTGACTTGTTGGTAATTTTTGCTCTCCATACTTCGTAGGTCTTGTTCAGCGGTACATAATATGTAACTTCTGATTGTATATCCGCATAATCGGATATCATAGTTGTATAGGCTGTACCGTGATGACATTCTGTTTTATACTTATCCAATGGCTTGCCCACAGGCTGCCATGACGCAGACCAGTAATCAGAATTTTCATTGTCACGGATATAAATATATCTTCCCGGAAGACCTATATTGGAGTTAAAACGATAGCGTAGATGTCTGCCGTTTGCACCGCTTTTTTCAAAACTATAGCCTCCCGCATTGTTGGAAATTATAGCTCCGTATTCAGGTGAGCCAAGATAATTTGCCCAGGGTGCCGGGGTATCAGGACGTGTTATAACGTATTCTTTATTTTCCAGATCAAAATGTCCGTACTGCATATTTTTAGCTCCTTTTCGTCATAATTTTTTTTAGCAAAGCCATTATATTATAGATATTTTCAAAAGTCAATAGCAAAACAAAAATACTTTTAAATTTTTTTATGCTTATATAAATTAAGAAATATATAAGAAAACAGACACACAAAAAATACAAACAATACATACTGTAGAAAATTTTATTGTATAAAGTATTTAACATAAAAGGAGCTGATTATATGCGAAAAAGTACTGTGTTTTTAATTATTGCTGTTGTTATGTCTGTAGTTGGAATGTCATTTGTATTATATGCATTGGGTCACCCTGAATCTTCATGGAATTTACCGTCAATAGCCGTAAGTATATTGTATATAGTGTATTTGTTAATCAATGTATTCTGCTATGTTGCATTCGGGGTTTTAAGGCACAAAGGTAAATAAAAAGCGGGAGCAGTTCAGATATTGCTCCCACTTTTATTCATATTATGTGCTATTGAGTTGCCATTTGTGTGTCCCCGGAGTCGGTCATATAATCTCCGTTACCGTCTCCGCCTGCAGCTGTTTCGTCAGAATTATCTTCAGCAAAGTCTGAATCGTTTCTGTGGTCAACATAAATTGTATCTTTTATAATTTCAGCATTCTTTTGAAAATCAGGGAACAATACTGAAAGTGCCAGCCATTGTCCTCCGCTTTGCACCTGCACAGAACCTTCCTGAAAAGCTCCGTCAGACGGTATCTGAAGCTGCTGAATATCATAGTTCATGTAGTCATACGCATTTAACAAGAGTGATGCAAGCTCACCCTTTGTAATATCAAGTTTTACCTCAGGGAAAATCTTCTGTGCAAAAGTATTTATCTCCATAAGGCTCATCTTTTTAGATTCATTAATTATCTCAGTTATAACTCTTCTCTGGCGCTGAGTACGTTCGTAGTCGGCATTTCCCACATATCTTAATCTTGCAAAGGCAAGCGCCTGATTGCCATTGAGCTTAAGCTGTGTTCCGCCCGATTCAAGAAAATCTGCATTATGCTCTTTGTGCATAATATCATTTTGCTCTGCCATTGGGTCTTTCATACCCTCTGCTTCCTCATCGGTCACATCCATATTAATTCCGCCAAGGGTGTCAACGATCTCTATAAATGTGGAGAAATTTACTATAACATATCTGTCAATTACAACACCGTAGTATTTTTGTATGGTACTTTTTACAAGCTCCGGTCCGTCATAATAGTATGCGGCATTAAGCTTGTCCATGCCGTGATCGCCGATTTCAACCCATGCGTCACGCAGGAATGATGTCATTGTTATAGTCTTGAGCTTTTTGTTGATTGATATCATCATCATAACATCAGTATTGCCTCTGGACTGTGTCTGAGTGTCACGCAAGTCCTCACCAATAAGCAAAATGTTCATAACATCCTTGTCGCTCATAGGGTCAATAGCTGCTTCCTTCAACTGTTTTTTCAAAGCCGCTTCAGCATCTTCAGGAGATAGGGCAGAAGCATCATCAACAAAATCACTGCTGTTATAGCCATATTTATCCCTGATTGTATCACCGTGATATTTCCCGAACAATGAATAATAAAAGCTGTATAGTCCATACATTATAAGTAGCAATATTAAAATTACTGCCAGTACGATACCTGTTACAGCCAATGCTTTTTTGCCTTTTGGAAGCTTAGAAATTTTTTGGCCCAGCTTTTCCTTTTCAGGTTTATTTTTATTCCTTGCACCAGCTTTTTCATTTCTGGCTTTTACAGGCTGTTTTGATTTGTTGTCGGATTTTTCCTGCATGGCTTTATCGAACCTGACAGTTGCTTCCTCTTTTGACGTTTTGGATACAGTAGTCTTTTTGCTCTGATT
>JBJFBR010000025.1:0-3562 GCA_051888545.1 Oscillospiraceae bacterium | reverse complement strand
GTCATGTTCTTTTTTAGCATTTTCTTTGCTGCCAAAAAGCTGTATCAGCAATTCATCAAAATTTGAATCACGATTTGCTTCATTATTATTTTTTGATTTATTATCGGGCATTATTTATAATCATTCCTTTCAATCAAAGGGAAGATGCTAATACCGCAAAACTTTAGCATCTCTTGATTTGATTATATGCAGACAAGCCTATCTGCAAAGATTATTTCAATTTTATATAAAAAATAACAACTTTAGAATTAATAATCCTATAATTAATATAATACAAAATAATTATACAACAAAAAATTCATTTTTACAATACCCAATTTAAATTTTTATCTCATTATTTACAATTTTAAAAAAATAATATCTAAAATTTCAGAAAATGCATTTTTTCTCTTGCTATTTTCAAAAAAATTTGTTATGATTATATTGTATTGTTTTTTATATGATATTTTGCGTTTGGAGGTTTTATTATGCCCACTAAATATATCTTTGTCACAGGCGGAGTGGTATCGGGACTCGGTAAAGGTATAACAGCTGCATCCTTGGGACGTTTGCTTAAAGCAAGAGGCTACAGCGTTACAATTCAAAAATTTGATCCATATATTAATGTGGACCCGGGTACAATGTCACCGTATCAGCACGGTGAGGTTTTTGTAACCGATGACGGTGCCGAAACTGATCTTGACCTTGGACATTATGAAAGATTTATTGACGAAAATCTTTCCCTTAATTCAAACGTCACCACAGGTAAAATTTATTGGAATGTGCTTAATAAGGAACGCCGAGGTGACTATCTTGGTGCAACCGTACAGGTCGTTCCTCATATCACAAACGAAATAAAGGACAAGCTTTACCGTGTGGGTAATCAGTCAAATACAGATATAGTTATTACAGAAATCGGCGGTACTGTGGGCGATATTGAGTCTACTCCGTTCCTTGAGGCTATCAGACAGGCTTATACCGAGCTTGGCAGAAATAATGCAATGTTCATTCACGTTTGTCTTATACCTTATATATCCGGCTCAAAAGAGCTTAAATCAAAGCCGACACAGCATTCTGTAAAGGAATTGCTTTCAATGGGCATTCAGCCAAACGTTCTTGTTCTCCGTTCAGAAATGCCTATTCCTGATGAAATGCGTAAAAAGATCAGCTTGTTCTGCAATGTTCGTCCTGAAGACGTAATTCAGAACCTTACAGCACCTTCTCTTTACGAAGTGCCTATATGGCTTGAAAACGAAGGTCTTGCCGATGTTGTATGCGACCATCTGGGACTTGAAAAACGCAAGCCTGACCTCAGCGACTGGAACGCTATGATTGACCGTGTAAACAACTGCACAAAGGAAGTTACTATCGGTCTGGTTGGCAAGTATGTTGAACTTGAGGACGCATATCTTTCCGTAGCAGAGGCTTTGCGTCACGGCGGATTTGAAAACAGTGCTGCTGTAAATATCAAATGGATACAGTCAGAAGACATAAACAGCAATACAGTTGATGAAAAGCTTAAAGACTGTGACGGCATTATCGTTCCGGGCGGTTTCGGTGACAGAGGCATTGAAGGTATGATAGAGTCTATCAGATATGCCAGAGAGAATAAAATACCTATGTTTGGTATTTGTCTTGGAATGCAGATGTCAGTTGTTGAATTCGCAAGAAATGTTGCAGGACTTAAAGATGCTAATTCCACTGAATTCGGCGAAACTGAATACCCGGTAATTGATATAATGGACGAGCAGAAAGATATCACCGAAAAAGGCGGTACAATGCGTCTCGGTTTATATCCCTGCAAGCTTACCGAAGGTTCAAGGTGCAGCGAAGTTTATAGTGACCAGCTTATCTATGAACGTCACCGTCATCGTTGGGAATTCAACAACGCATACAGAAATCAGTTTAAAGATAAAGGTCTTATTCTTGCAGGTCTTTCACCTGATGACAAGCTTGTTGAAATTGTTGAACTGTCAAAGGATGTTCACCCATGGTTTGTGGGAGTTCAGTTCCACCCTGAGTTTAAATCCCGTCCTAACAGAGCACATCCGCTGTTTAAAGGCTTTATAAAAGCCTCAGTAGAATATAAAGAGAATAAGTAAACTAAAACAGCGGCAGACATTCTGTCGCTGTTTTGATTAAAGGAAGATATTATGAAAATTCTAAAAGGTAAAGCTGTTTCGCAAGGTATAGCTTTCGGCAGACTTCATTTGTACAAAAAAGATGAACAATTAACCGATGAAAATATAATTATGCTGTCCGAACAGCTGCCTTCCCCCGAAGAAATTGAAAAACTTAATAAAAAGCCTGTTGCCTTTTGTGCTTTTAAAGGCTCAGAGCATTCTCATCTTACCATAACCTCAAAAAATACAGGCATTCCTGTTTTGATTTCTTTGGGGGAAATAACCGCAGAGGATTATGAATACTGCATTGTTGACGCTTACAGCGGTGAACTTATTTTGTCCCCCGATAATATCACCATATCTCAATTAAAAGAAAAAAAAGCTATGGCTGAAAAACGTCAGCTGCAGCTAAAAAGCTATATTGGTAAAAAAAGCATTACAAAGTCAGGAAAAGAAATCAAAGTTTATTCGGCTGTAAACCGCCTTGCAGATATAAAATCCGCCATAGCTAATGATGCAGAAGGCATAGGACTTTTCAGAAGCGAATACCTTTATCTTGAAAGCAGCGAATATCCTTCCGAAGAACTGCTTTTCCAAACGTACAAACGCTTGGCGGAAAAAATGGAACAAAAACCTGTTACTATACGAGCTGTTGACCTTGGCAACGATAAATCCGCTGAATATATGAGCTTTAAGTCTGAGGAAAATCCCGCTCTGGGTAACAGAGGAATACGCTTTTGCCTTAAATATCCACGAATTTTCAAAACTCAGCTAAGAGCAATCCTTCGTGCAGCCTGCTATGGAAATATTCGTCTTCTGCTGCCTATGATAACCTCTGCTGAAGAAATTGATAATGCTCAAAAAATAATGAACGAAGCGGCTTGTGAACTTTCGGCACAGCAAATCCCCTTCAAAATCCCACCTTTGGGTGCTATGATTGAAACTCCTGCGGCAGCTTTGATAAGCCATAAAATTGCCGATAAAGTGGATTTTATCTCCATTGGCTCAAATGACCTTGCACAGTACACCTATGCTGCCGACAGACAGCATTCAGATTTGCAAAAATATATTGATAAAGATATTTCACCCCTTATGGAGCTTATCAAGACAACCATAAAAAATAGTGCAGAAAAAGGCGTAAATGTTGCCATTTGCGGATTTATTGCAGAGGATTTGAATTTTACTGAAAATCTGATAGAAATGGGAATAAATGAATTTTCCGTTTCGCCTCAATACACTCTGCCTTTGAGAGAAAGAATATCCAAGTGCTGATATGTGTCAAAACTCATATGATGCAAAAGCCTTAAGTATTTGAATAATTATTTTATCATATTAAATAAATGTACAAATAGCGTTGGTAACTTTTTATAGTTTACCAGTGCTATTTTTATGCAAAATATTTATTTTATTTTTTAATTATGAATATCTCGTTCATAATTGCACGTTTGCGTGCAAAAAAA
>JBJFBR010000024.1:0-4343 GCA_051888545.1 Oscillospiraceae bacterium | reverse complement strand
AAAAAGACGGCGATTATGGAATATCAAACTACTGCGGAAAGAAATTTATGCTTTTGTCTGCGGCAATCCGGGGCGGCTTGTTTCACCCGAATTGTCGTCACACATTAAGTCAGTATATTGATGGAGTAACACAGATTCCCAAACCTATTCCTGCTGAAAAAATCAGACAGCAGAGAGAACTTGAACAAAAGCAGCGTTCTATGGAACGGAAAATCCGCAAGCTGAAACGCTTTTCAGAAGGCACACTTGACCCTGATACCGCACAGGAATACCGCAGGAAACTGCGACAGGCACAACACGAATTAAAGTTGTTTGTGGAGGAACATAATGATGTTCTGCACAGGGATTATTCGAGAGAGAAGTATTATGGCGGCACTGTTGACAAACCGGAGGAAAGTGGTATAATAAAAGTAGAAAGTGATGATGTGGCTCTTGAATATCAGCGGTACGGCAGAAATAAAAATACGCTTGTAAATAAAACATACATAGAGAGCGGAGAATATCGGAGAAAATTTGATAACATAACCGATAATGAGAATGTCAACAAGGCTCTTTATGATAACGCCAAGAAAGCGTTGAAGCATAGAAGCGGTACGCTGTATGAGGATATGTATTGGTTTGATAATGAAAGTGGAAAGATCATTGCTAAAGAAACGAACAGCTTATATGAGCAAAAAATCGTGTATTCTGAGGCAACAAAGAAAGCTGTATCATTTTATTCGAGCGGTAAATTGATCGCTATGCACTCACATCCAAGCAGCATGCCGCCAAGCATAGCAGACTTTAATTCCTGTTGCCGAAACGGATATGCAAAGGGCATTGTTATTTGTCACAACGGCAAAGTTTTTGTTTACACTTCTGAGCAGGAGATAAGAGAAGATCTTTATTCACTTTATGTAAGCTCATACATTTCTGACGGAATGAGTGAATATGATGCACAGCTTAATGCTATCAACAAGTTAAAAGATAATCATATGATAGATTTTATGGAGGTGACTTTAAATGGAGATGGAAGCAGTATTGAATGATCGAGTAATTATTTCGGATAAGATCAAAGCCATGTCCAAGGAAGAAAAATTAGTCGAGATCAAAAGATTCGAACAGGAAGCCGCTAAAGAAAAGCAGAGAATAATAAACAGCAAAGCAAAAGCATAAGTTAAGAAAGCACCTTGTAATGCAGGGTGCTTTTGTTATACCCTAAAGCAGAAAGGAAGATTTGTATGTACGAAACAATTACAATCAGATTCAAGGACAAAAGTTTTGTTGACGTGTGGACAAAAGACCAGTGGGACGACTATTCCTATGACGGCAAATTCTTTATTGTGAAAAATAAAGGTAGCTGGATAGGTTTTTATAATCTGGAAGAAATAAGCACAATAATTGTTGAGTAAATAATGCACTTGCTCACGCAGGTGCTTTTATTATGCCTGAATCGGAGGTGAAACAATGCCCACATCAGTAATAATAACCGCAATAATCTGCGGAACAATAATTTTACTCGATATAATCGGGGAAATAAGTAAACATAGATAATAAAGCACTTCGGAAACGAGGTGCTTTTATTATATCAATTTTTCTTGCAAGGAAAAAATAATTTGAAAGTGAGGTCAAATGCCGACACGGTTTTAGGTCAGGAGCTGTATTTTGTTAGTCGGCATCTGAATTTGCTAATGCAAATTCCAAAGTTTGAAAGAGAGGTTATATGTATGGACGAAAACAAAAAGAAAAAGCCAGAGGAAGAAAGCACACCTGAGGAAAATCCAAAGGAGAATGACCAGTCTCCTGCAGAGGAAAAGCCGGCAGAACCACCAAAGGATGAATCGAAAGAGGAAAAGCCTGAGGAAAAATCCTCCGATGAAAAGCAGGCAAAGTCTGATAATCAGACTTCTGAAAAAGGCGAAGGTGCTGACAAGCCCGAACCGCCAAAGCCTGAATCCGAAGAGCTGCCTGAAAAGGACGATAAGGACGAAGAAATTCTCCGTCTTAAAACACAGATTGCCGCAATGGAGCTTGGTATCTCAGGAAACTGTATGGAAGACGCTGTAGCCATTGCTGAAAGCTATGTTAAAAGCGGAAAGGCAAGTGATATCAATACGGCTTTGCAGTCTGTTGTGAAAAAATATCCTGATATGAAAGCAGAGGGCAAAGATTCAAAGGACGGCAAGTCAAAAGGCGGATTTAAAGTCGGTGCTGACGGAACCGGAGACGGTAAAAAAGCAGATGACGAAAAGCTTAACAATGCTTTCGGAATCAAGAAAAAGAAATGCTAAGAAAGGATGATTAAAATATGGCAAACACAATTAACTATGCTGAAATCTATTCAAATCAGTTGAGAGAACTTTACGGACAGGAATCCAAGTCCGACTTGCTTTTCAACTCAAATACAGATATTCAGCTCAACAACGGAAAAACAATCAAAATCCCAACACTGAGTGTATCGGGATATAAGGACCACACAAGAGCAAGTCTGGGATTCTCTCAGGGCAACTATTCAAACGATTATGAGACAAAAACTCTTGATCATGACCGTTCTATTGAGTTTGTAGTTGACCCTATGGATTTTGACGAAACTGATACAGTTGTTTCACTTGCAAACATTCAGAGGAGATTTGATACAACTCAGGCTATTCCTGAACTTGACTGCTATACCTTCAGCAAACTTTATACTGAGGCTAAGAGAGTAGGCTCAACAGTTAAGACAACAGCTCTTACAACTGCAAATATTCTCGCAGATTTTGACGCTAACCTTGAAGCAATGGAAGAAAAGGGAGTACCTCTTGACAGACTTGTATTGTTCTGCACACCAAACTACAGAACATTGCTCAAAAACGCAGAGGGAATTCAGAGAACCCTTGACATCAAGCAGGGAGGCGGAATTGACAGACGTGTTCACAGTATGGACGATATCACAAATATTGTTACTGTTCCGTCAGCACGTTTCAAGACTTTGTACGATTTCACAGACGGCTGTACAGCTGCATCAACTGCAAAACAGATTGACTATATTCTTATTGACCCTGAAGCTCAGGTATCACGTGTTAAGTATTCATATATTCATCTGTTTGCTCCCGGTTCAGACAGCCGTACATCTGACAATTATCTGTATCAGAACAGACGTTACAATGGTACATTTGCTATTGATGAGCTGTTCAAGGACGGATGTATTATTCATGCAGCAGAATAGGAGGTGTAAGCTATGCTAAAAGCAGTTAAGGATAACAAGGTTTACAGCATTGAAGAGGTTGACAAAGGTAAGTATCTGACGGCTGGATATGATATTGCTGATGAGAACGGCAATATCATAGAACGCTCACCCTCATCTGTGGTTACTCGTGGGGAATATGACAAGCTTCTGGCTGAGAATAAAAAACTCAAGGCTGAAATTGCAAACAGCGATATTGCCGCAGAAGCAGAAAAATCAGATAAAAAAGTCAAAAAGGGTGAGGCTTGATGTTCCTCACCTTCAGCGACTTTGTGGGTATTTTCCCCACACAGCAAATCAAAGAGCCTGAGTTTTCAGAGCTTGAACGACGTGCAGAAAATATCATAAACACATTGACTTTCAATAGAATTACAGTTCAAGGCTTTGATTCGCTTACAGACTTTCAGAAAGGGCTTATACGGCAAGCAACAGCTAAGCAGGTTATGTTTATACAGGATAATTCTGAATTGCTTGACAGCCCTCTCAGTGCGTACAGCATAAGCGGCGTATCAATGTCATTTGACAAATCAAAAGTAGTGAGCATAAGCGGTGTGACCACAACAAATGAAGTTTACAGCCTGTTGGTTCAGACAGGACTGTGTTACAGGGGGTTGTAACTATGAAATATCCACAGTTAGTGCCCGACAGGGTATGTAAAACACCGTGCACAGTTTACAGAGCAGACGGCCTGAATCGTGACGGTTCCAAGAAAAGAACTGTAGTATATGAAGGCTTGTGTTTTCACTCAGAAAAATCGAAGCAAAAGATTAATGCCGAAAAACAGGTTATAACGTTGTCGGGCGAGGTTCTTTTTAACGGTGATATTGCTGAAGACAGTCCGATTATTGACGGATATGTTTGCATTGGCGGCAGAGAGTATAAAATATACGCTTCCGAAAAGGCTAAAAATCCTGACGGAAGCGTTAATTATACAAGACTGGAATTAATTTGACAAAATTAAAGTATTTGTGATATAATTATCATGGGTACTGTATATGACGGTAGGCGGTTTCTCCCGTAAGGGAGGTGATAGCTATGGTTTCATTTAGTGAATTGATAGAATTTACATCTATGATAATCGGAGTTATCACTCTATGTTATCTTATATTTCATAAGAAAAAGTAGAGTTTCTTACATAAAA
>JBJFBR010000023.1:0-4409 GCA_051888545.1 Oscillospiraceae bacterium | reverse complement strand
CAACAAAGCTATTGGAATAAAGGGCACAGATATCATAAATGTTTCAAGCTGGCTTTCAACTTCCTCATGGAAAGAAATTGAGGAGTGTGATAATCGCGAAAATAAGGTTGACTCAAGATTCAGCAATAACTATATCGTGGTTAAGGATCAATCTAAAAAGTTTGATTATACTCTTAACATTATGAAACAGTTCGAGGATAAGCCGATAACCAAAATGGTTATTATCGACAATCTGCCAAATGTAGGCGATTTCTTCACTTATTCTCCGGGAACAGCACGAAACAGCGAGTTTATGGTTTCCTTAAATAGTTTGCAAAGTGACAATTTTGTTGTTACTGTTGACGGAAACCAACTGTCAGTGAACAATGAAGATGGACTTGGATATACTTTAGAGTTTTCAACTTCTGTGGAGTTTGACAGAGAAGACTGGAACGGTACATCGGCAGGAACGGCAAATTGGATTTCATATTCAGACGCTGTTGAAAAGATAAATAATAATGAGCTTAAGCTTGAAGATATACGCTCATTCAGAATTATAATAAGCGGCGGCAGCGGTATTCAGACTACCCAACCGATTACTGTAAAATATACAGCTCAGATGTCGGGTGATGTTCCATATGCCAAAATCGCTTGGAATAACTTCGGATACAGATATGATATTTCTCAGGAAAGCGTTGTAACATCACTTTCCGCATCATCAAAAGAAGTCGGAATTTTAACAGCAAGAATTCCTAAGATACAAAAGAAGCTGATTACTGACACCGGTGGCGACGCTCCTGATGAAATAATGAACAATGCTTCGGCAGCATTTGTTGTATATAAGAATACTCAAATTGAATATACCGACCAACAGGATCTGCTTAATAAGCTAAGTGACGGAAACATTGATTTCACAGTAGTTAAGCTTGACAGTGAACAAATTAAAAATCAGGAATTCGTTGAACTGAGCAATCTGAAAAAATACAACGTTGTAGAAACTGACGGAGAATACAGCTATGAAGCGGTTGAAGAAATCTGGAAATGGGAACAGGGTGAAAGCTATACATTCACCGAAATTGAGATCCCTGATTCAACTGAATTTCTTTCAATGAACAGTCAGAATACAAACAGCTATACATTCAATTATGATATGGGTACATTGCTGAAGCTCACCTGCGAAAACATATATCATGACTACAATATTTTAATAACCAAAACAGATGATTCTGCTCAGAAAAATCCGCTCAAAGGTGCAGTGATCGGTGAGTATAAAGCATTTACTGCTGATCCCAACAGTGATGAATACAATCAGTGTATAAGGGAGATATGGCAGAAATACTACAGCGATTACTGTACGGCTGTGGAGATGATAAAATCAAGAGAAGACAGCGACTATACTCTTAATGTACCGTCTATGGCTCAGCTTGAAGGAGCAGAAAGCTTTGAAGATTTTGCTGATATACCAAATGTTATAAGTACATTGCAGCTAAGCGGCGAAGTGGATTCCAACTTCTCACAGTTTTATATTATTGAAAATGAAGATTCAACGGTAACTGTGTACTATTATGTTGGATATGATACGACCGATGAAAACGGTATAATTTCTTATAACGGAGTCAGCGATGATAAATTCGCATTCCTTGAAATGATATCCCCGAAAGGCTATTCATTAGATTTATGTTTGCATACTATGGACAGAACTGTAAATTACGGCGAAACACAGTATGTTAATATAATAAATAAAGAAACTCCAGACCTGCCGACTACAGGCGGAAACGGAATAAAGGATATTATATTGGTTGGAGTATCACTTATGATGATATCGTCACTGGGAATGATACTTTACCATAAACGGAAAGGGGCGAATAGTTTATAACAGCAATTTACTTTAAGCGAATCCCCAAAAAAATAATTTATAAGGAGAATTTACTATGAAAAACTTTAAAAGATTTATTATTATGATGATCACAGCAATGCTGTCCGCAATGTGCATAGGTTTCAGCGCATTTGCAGAAGAAACAGCTCCAAAGGGTACAATTACAGTAACCAACAGCAGCACAAGCGTATCAATAGACGGAAAAGATTTTACGGCATATAAAGTATTTTCCGTATCAGCTAATGAAGATAAAATGGCTTATACGATCACACCGGAATTTAAGCCTATGTTTGTTTCAGCAAAATTTACAGCAGCTTTCGCTGATGCAAGTTTTGATGATGATTCTCAGAATATTGACTATGTAAACTTTATGAACGGTCTGACAACATCAGATAAGATTGAAAAGTTTGCAAACTGTGTTTATGAATTTGCAAATGACAACAGCATTCCGGCCACAGCAACCGCTAAAGCTTCCGGCGAAACAGCAACATTCTCAGACCTTGATTTGGGTTACTATGCTGTATTCGGCATTTCAGAAGCAAAGGACGGCAGCAATGCAGTTACAACAGCAGTAGCTCTTGACACAACTGCATGGGATGCTGAATCCGGATCATATAAGGTTGATATTAACGCTAAACTTGACGCTCCTACAATCGACAAGGCAATCGTTGAGAACCAGACTGATAAAAAAGCAACAACAGCTTCAATTGGCGATACAGTCAACTTTAAGATAACTTCAAAGGTTCCTGATATCACAGGATACACTTCATATACTTTCGTTGTAACTGATACATTAAGCAAAGGTCTTACATTCAATAATGACGTAAAAGTTACTGTCGGCGGAGATGACTTTACAGTTGCTTCTGACGATACAGCAGATGTTACAGTATCAACAGCTAATAATGCAGACGATGCCACTGTAATTACATTAACATTTAACGATTTCTATAACAAGATCAAAGATTATACAAAGGGCGACGATATTGTAATTACATACAGTGCAGATCTTAATGAAGATGCAGTAATCGGCAATGCAGGCAACCCTAACACAGTTAAGCTTACATACAGCAATAATCCTCATGACCTCACTTCAACAAATGATACTACCGACCATACTGTAAAGGTTTACTCATTCGAATTTGATATTCAGAAGTTCACAATAAACAGTGATGACAGCGAAGCAACAGAAATGAATCTGCCCGGTGCTGAATTTGAATTGTCAGACAGCGATGGAGCAAAGATAAAGTTCAGCGGAGCTGACGGTGTTTATAAAGTAGATCCGGAAGGTACAGTAACAACACTTCAAGGTGACGATAACGGTAAAATTGTTATTACAGGACTTGCAGCAGGCGAATATTTATTGCAGGAAACAAAGGCTCCTGACGGATACAAACTCCTTGAAGATCCAATGACAATTAACATTGATGTAACATACAGCGAAACTGATGCAACACAGCTTTCAGCAGTTTCAACCAACGATGATTGTGAACTTCTTGCAAATAATCAGGGTGTATTGAGAAAGGTAGAAAACACATCTGATACATTGTTCCCAACAACAGGTGGAATCGGCAGCACAATATTCTTTATCTGCGGCGGTGCACTTGCTCTGGCAGCAGTAATTTACTTCACAGTTAAAAAGATTGCAAAGAGCAAATAAATCTGATAATTCAGATTAAAGAATGATAAATAAGTAACGGCAAGGCGGTATTATGCTGAAGTTTTTGAAAAAGAATATTATAAACATAATAATGGCTTTGGTTTTTGTTATCGGCGTTGCCGTTGCTGCTTATCCCGTTGTAAGCAATTTTATAAATACTAAACTGCATTCCGGGATAATCAAAAGCTATGATGATATGGTTAAAGAGCTGCCCAATAAAGAGCTTGAAAAAATGAGATTGACAGCCGAACTGTATAACCGGGAGCTGTATAAAAGCCAGCTTGGAAAAGTAACTCAGAATTATGACTATAACCAAGTACTTAATGTTGACGGTGACGGTTTAATGGGATATATAGTTATTCCAACTGTTGATATTAAGCTGCCGATTTATCATGGCATAGGCGAAGAAGTTCTTACTGTAGGAGTAGGGCATATTGATACCAGTTCATTGCCGGTAGGCGGTGAAAATACTCATACTGTTCTTTTGGGACACAGAGGTCTGCCTTCAGCAAGGCTTTTCAATGATCTGGATAAATTAACAGAAAACGATTATTTTGAAATTCATGTTCTTGATGAGGTACTGTATTATAAGGTTTACGATATTGAAGTTGTTTTGCCGGAAGAATTAAACAAACTAAGAATTGAAAAAAATATGGATCTGGCTACTCTTGTTACCTGTACTCCGTATGGTGTCAATTCTCATAGACTCTTAATTCATGGCAAACGTATCGAATCGCCTGATGCAGAGCATCTCATTGTTTCGGAAGCCCAGCCTATCAATGTTATCTATGTTGCTATAGTAATAGGAATTTTTCTGTGGCTGGTGCTTATAATCTTGATTATATATGTTTCAGCAAAGCATAAAAACAGAAAAATAAGCCGAGAGGAATATTATAG
>JBJFBR010000022.1:0-4426 GCA_051888545.1 Oscillospiraceae bacterium | reverse complement strand
CCGGAAACAAGATCGAACAGGATGCCAAAGGCAATGATGTTCGTCCCGGACAGGTTGAAAAGGTAATGTGGCAGGAAGATGTTCCTGTTAAGGATCCTGACGGACTTTTCAATGAGCCTCTTGAATTTTATCTTACAAAAGGTAAACATGAGATTACTTTGCAGTCATCAAAGGCTCAGTTTGCTATTGAAAGCATCAAGTTCTATCAGTATGAATCACCTGAAGAATATCAGGCTCCTTCAAAAAGTGAGATAGAATCAACAAAAGGCGAAAGAATTAAACTTGAAGCTGAAATGGCTGATTATAAGTCGAGCAGAACTCTTTTCCCGACTGCCGACAGAAATACATATATAACATCTTGTGTAAACGGCATCAGTCCTACAAAAACAAGATACAACACAATAGGTAAAGACGGTAACTGGGGACAGGCCGGTCAGACAGTAACCTATGAGTTCAATGTTGAAAAGGACGGCTATTATAAACTTGGCTTCCGTGCAAGACAGGATCAGATGCGCGGTATGTATTCAAACAGAAGACTTTACATAGACGGTGAAGTTCCATGCGAGGAAGCCAATCAGATAAAGTTCTATTATAATTCAGACTGGACAGTTGTTACTCCTGAGGACAAAGACGGAAATCCGCTTTATTTCCACCTTGAAGCAGGAAAACATACAATAAGCCTTGAAGCTATCCCAGGTGAAATCGGTGAGATTATGGGCAAGCTTGATGAGCTTACATATAACATTAACAGCTATTACAGACAGATTCGTCAGGTTACAGGTCCTGACCCTGATGAATACAACAACTATATGATTGATTCTGTTATTCCTCATATAATGGATGATTTCAAATCATATTCAAAACAGCTTAAAAAGTATGAAAATCAGATTGACAAGCTTTCAGGTACAGGCGGAACAGAAGCTGTTTCATTGAACAAGATGGCTATTACACTTGACAAATGTACAGATAAGCCGGACCGTATTCCTGAACTTATGTCACAGATCAAAGATGATGTAACAACTCTTTCATCATGGGTAAGTGAATACAGATCACAGCCTCTTGAAATGGATATTATTGAAATCTGTACAGCAGATCAGGATTTCTCAACAGTTAAATCTTCATTCTTCAAGAGTCTCTCATTTGGCTGGAAATCATTTATCGGTTCATTCTTTGAGGATTATAACTCATTGACAACTGAAGATTCAGAGGCTATGGTATGCTGGACAATGCTTGGACGTGATAATGCACTTGCAGTTCAGAAACTTATAGACAGTGAATATAACCCCACAGCTAAAACAAAAATCAATATGAAATTGGTTACCGGCGGTGTTGTTGAATCAACATTCGCAGGAAAAGGTCCTGACCTTGGCTTGTTCATGGGTGCCGACTTCCCGATCCAGCTGGCTGCCCGTGGAGTTCTTACAGACCTTTCACAGTATTCTGACTTTGACGAGATAACAAAGAGATTCTCGAAAGACGCTACAGTTCTTTATCAGTATGACGGCGGAACATACGGTTTGCCTATAACTCAGACATTCCCGATGCTTTATTACCGTTCAGATATTCTTTCTGAGTTCGGAATTGACCCTGAAAAAGACCTTACAACCTGGGACGGACTTATTAATGTATTGCCGACAATTCAGAGAAACTACATGGAAGTAGGTCTTATTCTTCCTGTTGTACAAAGTGTCGGCGGACAAACATACATTTCACCTGTAACAGAAGCAGGTAATACATTTGCAACACTCTTGCTCCAGCAGGGTAAGAATTACTTTAACGATGAGTTGACAAAGACTACTTTCGATTCCCGTGAAGCTATTGAAGCGTTCGATAAATGGACTCAGTTCTATACAAAGTACAGCTTCAAGCAGACATATGATGCATTCACTCGTTTCAGAACAGGTGATATGCCGATTGTAATTCAGAATGAAACATTCTTTAACCAGCTTTCTGTTGCTGCTCCTGAAATCAAGGGCTGCTGGGACTTCCAGCCAATTCCTGGTACTGTTCAGGAAGACGGTACAATAAACCACGCATCATGTTCACAGGGTTCAGGCGGTATCGTATTCAAAAAAGCACCCGATCAGGAAGGTGCATGGGAATTCCTGAAATGGTTTACATCCAAGGAAATCATGGCTGAATACGGTAATGATATCGAAGCTATTGCAGGTACAATGGCAAGATTTGAATCAGCTAATGTTGAGGCTCTTGACGATCTTTCATGGACAGATTCTCAGGTTGCTAAGCTTAAAGAACAGCTTGAATCTCAGGTTGAAATTCCTGTATTGCCTTCATCATATGCTGTAACACGTAACGTTCTGAACGCATTCAGAAAGGTTGCCAACGATTATGACAACCCGCGTGATACATTGTTCTGGTACAACAAGGATATCAATGCAGAAATCACTCGTAAACGTGAAGACCTCGGTCTTAATAAAAATGACTAGGAAAGGAGAATACTAAATGGCAAAAAAATCTAAAAAAGATAATGTCCCTATGAACAAACAAGGAAAATTTGCCTATACCATGCATATGATGGCTGTCAACAAAGGCTGTTATGCACTTCTCCTTCCTTTTATGGTTTTGTTCATACTTTTCACAATCGTGCCGGTTGTAATGTCCCTTCCTATGGGCTTTACAAACTTCAACATGATTCAGACACCTAAGTGGGTAGGACTTTCAAATTTCTACACACTGTTCGTAAACGATGACGTATTCCTTATCGCAGTAAGAAATACACTTATCTTTGCAATTTTCACAGGTCCGTTTTCATACATACTCAGCTTCTTTATTGCATGGCTGATCAATGAAATGAATCCGTTCCTTAAAACATTCTTCACATTTGTATTCTATGCTCCTTCAATGACAACATCTGTATATGTTACATGGCAGCTCATCCTTTCAGGTGACTCATACGGATTCCTGAACGCAACATTGATGGATCTGGGCTTTATAAACGCTCCGGTTCAGTGGCTTACCGATACAAAATATATTCTTGCAGTTTGTATCGTTGTACAGATGTGGATCTCAATGGGTGCCGGATTCCTCGCTATCAGAGCCGGTTTCCAGAGCATTGACAAGTCAATGTATGAAGCCGGTGCTATCGAAGGTATCAAAAACAGATGGCAGGAGCTTTTCACAATTACAATTCCTTCAATGGGACCACAGCTTCTGTTCGCAGCAGTAATGCAGATCTCAACATCATTTACAGTTGGTGTTGTTGGTCAGAACCTCGTTGGTTTGCCTTCAACAGACTATGCGGCTCATACAATTATGAACCACGCACAGGACTACGGTAATATTCGTTACGAAATGGGTTACGCATCAGCAATATGCTTCGTCTTGTTTGCTGTAATGCTGCTTGCCAATGCCGGAGTTAACAAGCTGTTAGGCAAGTACTTAGACTAAGGAGGTGAGATTGCGAAATGGCTAAAAGAAGAAGAAAAAAACAAGTTGACATTGAAAAAATGCATGTCAGCAAAAAAAGCAAAAGAATAAATGGTTCTTTGGGCGGTGATATCTGCATTTTCGTATTTCTCATACTCTTGGGTGCATTTATGATTTTCCCGATTTACTATTCAGTAATTCAGTCATTAAAGCCTGTTGAAGAGCTTTTCGTATTCCCACCTAAACTTTATGTCCGTACACCTACACTCAGGAACTTCTCTGATATGTTCAAGGTTGCGGCAAGTATGTGGGTTCCGTTCTCAAGATACGTATTCAACAGCGTATTTACATCAATAGTTATCTGTATATGCAACGTTTTCGTATGCTGCTGTGCCGGATTTGCTCTTGCAAAGTGCAAATTCCCGGGAAGAGACGGCATCAACCAGGTGGTAGTTGTAGCCCTCTTGTTCTCATCACAGGCAACATGGATCATGCAGTTCCTCGTAATGGCTAAACTTCATATGATAGATACATATTGGTGCTTGATCTTACCGAATATTTCTACTTCAATGGGATTGTTCCTTATGAAGCAGAGTATGTCAACCATTCACGATTCAATGGTTGAAGCTGCTAAGGTTGACGGTGCCGGATTGTTCAGAATATGCTGGCAGGTTGTCGTTCCGAACTCAAAGCCTGCGATTATGACATTGATTATTTTCGCATTCCAGGGAGTCTGGAACCTTATGACCGGCGGTTCAATGATTTATTCAGAAGAACTGAAAACTTTGCCGGTTGTTGCTCAGCAGATCGCTCAGATCGGTCTTGCCCGTCAGGGTGTAACTTTTGCATCAGCAGTATTGCTCCTTATCCCACCTTTGGTTGTATTCCTTATTGCACAGAGTAACGTTATGGAAACCATGGCTAACTCAGGTATTAAGGATTAAACCATACATTAGTTATTTGATATAAGTTAAAAAGGAAATGGGTGATAAGTAGTGATTAAAATAAAAGAAGTGCTGAAAAAAGTACTTACAATAAC
>JBJFBR010000021.1:0-4457 GCA_051888545.1 Oscillospiraceae bacterium | reverse complement strand
GTGATAAGAAGAACGCCAGCGCCGAGAACTACGATACCGCCGCAAACATAGAGAACAGTTCTGCCCATTCCACCTGTTTCAGGGAGACCAGTACCTGGCTTATTGATAACCTGGAGTGATACGCCGTTTGTTGCATCTTCAGGTGTTGTGTTGTTTACATCGTTTCTTTCTGTCCAGTTAGCAATTTCCAACTGAGTAACAGGAGATCTGTCATCTGTCCATTCGCCGTTTACTTCACCATCTGTTGTATTATATGTAGCCTTAACTGTGAATGTAATTACAGGATTAGCAAGGAGGTTGTATCCATCCGGAGGTGTCTGCTCTGTTAATGTATATGTGCCTTCCTTAAGACCAGAAGCAGCAATCTTACCTTCTGAATCTGTTGTTAATGTCTTTTCCTGAGCTACCCAAGTTTTTGTAGCTGCATCATAATATTCACCAGCTGCATTCTGAAGAGTGAATACTGCACCGGAAAGTTTCTTATACTCAGTATCAGAAGAATCCTTACCGTTATCCTTGAGTACATCAAGCTTAAATGTAACTACTGTTACAACATCCTTAGGTGTAACACCTGTGCCTGTACCCTTAGGGTTGTTTGTATATTCAAGATATACTTCGTTAGGGTTAGCAATACCAGCTACTTCTTCATCATCTTTCATTACTGTGCCGTTACCGATTACAGCATTCTCATTAACTGTAGCTGTATATGTTACTACAATTTGACTATCCTTATTAATAACTTCAGTGCCATCATCATTCTTAATTGCCTTCAAATCAGCACATTTAATTGATGTAAGTGAAGTAGTTGTGAAAGAAGAAGTAACATCTTTATCACCAACCATTACCTTAATATCATCATTAAATGTAAGACCAGCACTCAATGTATCATGGAATGTATATTCATATTTTGTATAGTCAGCATATGTTGAAGGAAGAGTACCTGTGAGTTTAAATGATACAGTCTTACCGATTTCCTGGTCTGTGATATCCTGCCAAGCACCTGTAGCATCATCAGCAACCTTCTTAGTTACTGTAGGATATGAATCTTTTGCAATAGGTGTTTTAGCTTCGCCATTTGCGAAAATGAGGAAATCTCTTGCTACAGCTGTATCAGTTTTTGAAGAATCAGTTGTATCTGTGCTATCCTTTGTTGCAGAAATTACATAGTAACCAGCACCTGTAAGTGTGATAGTGCCGTCATCAGCAACTGTACCGGCAGCTGTTGCAACATTGTTAGCTGCAATCTTTGCAAATACCTTAGCAACATCTGAATCAAATACGCTGTTATCAGTAGTACCAAGTACTTCGGCAACGCTCTTTGCATCTGTGCAAGCAGCAAATGCAGAACCAACTGTTGAATCAGCTTTCAATGCAGCCAAGAGAGCAGTACCATCTACGCCTTCAGCCCATTCAACGTTAGAAAGGATCTTTCCGTCTGTGCTAAGGTCACCTTTGAAGATCTTGTATGCTTTGTAATTAGACCAAGCATAGTTGTTTCCATCGCTGTGTTTCAAAGTAACAGCAGTTGTTGTTGTTGTATCCTCTGCAAATGAAAGTGTAGCAGGGATAGCCATTGTTGCAGCTATTGCCATTGCAGCAATAAAGCTAACGATTTTTTTTGCTTTCATAATGAAAACTCCTTTTCTATAAAATATTTTTTATTTCAACAGCTTTTCAATATCAAACGGCTTTATTGCTGTTTGATCTGTGCTGTTTAATAACTAATGCGGTTGCTGACAGCATTGCTATCAGGGCTCCTATAATGTATGGAATGGTTCTTCCCATACCACCTGTCTCAGGCAATGTTACCTTGAGAGGCTCTTTATTTGTTATTGTAACTTCTACTTGTGCAGTTGTACCTTCAATAAGTGATATACCATCAGCATTGCTACTCGTTCCATCTGAATAGCTATATGTCGGTTTGCCGCCATTTTCGCTGTTATATCCATTGAAGTTACCGCCTGACGGTAAAACTTCCTCTACATAATATGTATATGTTTCACCATTTGCGTTGGTAATTGGCAAATCTTCATTGAGAGAAGCAGCCCATACTTTATTACTGCTATCGTAGTTAGAACTATTAAGTGTTACTGTTCGGCTGAAGGAATCATCCTTTGTATCTCCGACCTTACGGTAAATATTAATTGTCAAGTCTCCAACGTTATTGCTATCAAGATCCTTTACATTACCGTCAGAACCTATAACATTGTTACCGTTGCTGTCAAGCCACTTCTTAGCGACCTTAATTCTACCGGTCTTAAGTTTATTTGTAACTGTAACAACTTTAATTGTGTCGCTGCTTACATTGACTAATGAAGAATCATTACTATTTGGTGTTATGGTAATATTTCCATTTGAATCTACAGTAATTGTAATATCACCGCTCAACTTATTGTATCCCGTTGGTGCAGATTCCTCGGTTAATATATAGTTACCTTCTTTAAGTTTACCGTCAGCATCAACATAAGTAGACTTTGTTGTATCTGTAACTGTAGAGATCAGGACTTCATTTCCGTCAAACGGATCCCAAGTCTTCAGTACAGTTCCGTCAGAAGCTTTAAGTACAAACTTTGCTCCTGAAAGTGTTGTATAACCATCATCGCCGACCTTTTTAAGTTTGAAGTCAGCAGAAGGAATCTTATCATTGAGAACAGTAAACTCAAATGTAGAGCTGTTAAATGTACACCAATCACTTACACCGCTGCTTTGAACCGTAGAAGTCCACTTCTTAGTTGAAGAATCCTGTGTAGGATGAACAGTAAAGACAATCGCTGTGTTCAAATGTGTACCCTGATATCCATTTGGTGCAACTGTTTCAACCAAACAATACTTTTGGTCACCTAATACTAAGTCACCGGATTCAGAAGAACCTGATACATATGCAGGTTTTAAGCATCCTGCATCATCAATATAATCTGAATAGCTGGATTTTACTGCTTTCAAAGCTGCTTCCACAGTAGATGCTGTAATTGCACCATTACTATCTGTAGTTAACGTTGCCAAGCATGTGCCACCAGAATTTTCACCAACATAAAGCTTGAATTCTGCGCCAGCCAAACCTGTTGACTGATTTACTGAGTCGACCTTCTTAACACTGAAGATCGCATTTTCCAGCTGTGCAGGGTTATTTTCGAGTTGAATTGTTCCAATGCCGCTGCTTACCGTTGAAATGTTTACTATTGGCTCCAATGGTGTTCCGTCAGAACCAAAGAACATATACTGGTTATTAGCTAGCTTTCTGTACTTAATATCATTACCGGCATTGCCATTAAGAATTTGTGCAGCAGTATATCTTGTTCCATTTATTTCATATGTCGCATTATTTATATCATACAAATAATACTTATGAGTACCTGTTGCATTTGTACTGTCATTCAAATCTGACAATGTACCGTATGTAGTAACTGTAATATATGGCACATATTCGTAAGTACCGTCGGTTTTTTCGCTGATATTAATTGTTAAATCGCCTTCAGACTGACTGCTTGAATCAGCCTGACTGCTTGAATCAGCCTGACTGCTGGATTCTGCCTGGCTGCTTGAATCTTCTACTTCAGTCTGTTTTGTTTCTGTTACTTCAACTCTATAGAGGTTTACATAATTGTTAGCAGAAATTCCTGCATAGTATGTACCTGTTGAATTAAAGTCGCTGCCCGTTGCAGAAATAGTAGTAGGTGAGGATGTAAGATTATCCCAATCATCATCACTTATACTTTGTTTTAAGTTACCTACTGTATTATTATTTGTATCAAATACTTTAACCTCCGCTGAGCCCTGTCCTTTTGCATAAATCTTGATCTCATAAGTTGTAGTTGAACTTATGTCATCGACATTAAATGCAAGGCCTACTTTGAAATATTGAAGATTATCATTTTTGATAAAATTATCTTTTACGAATAAATCGCCGTCTTTTCCAGAAGCAATTTTTATCACGCTGTCATTTCGACTTCCATTTAATACAGCATCAACTGTCTGAGTTGTTGTTTGTGTAGTTGTAGATCTTGCGTTAACACTATATGATGTTGCGCTGGCAGACGGACCAATGTAATCCAACCAACCTGAAACATACTTACAATAATTCTGACCTTGTAGAGATAAAGTGTATTGTGTACCGGCATTAAGAGTTACTGTTTTTGTTTTTGTAACATAGTTATCATTCCAAGTATCGCTGTCAAGCCAAGTACCATCTACCCATGCACTACTTTCTCCAGGAGCATATACTTTAAAATATGCACTTGCATTACCCTGTATTTTCAAAGATAACTGATACTGACCTGTTGTTGGTACTGTAACAGTATAGTTTTTTTGACCCCACGAACTCTCAAACTGGTTACTCTCATTAAATATAGTTATAGTTGAGCTTGAACTTGTATCAGTTGAACTTGAACTTGAGCTTGAACTATCTTCTTCAACTCCGCCGTCATCGGTACTTATCTTTGCAGCTTCCTCCAATTCAA
>JBJFBR010000020.1:0-4467 GCA_051888545.1 Oscillospiraceae bacterium | reverse complement strand
GGTTAATACCGATAAGTACATATAATGGATTAGGTGAGATTATGAAATACGGAAAATTTACTCAAAGGATAACGGCATTGATGCTTGCTGCTGCTTTCTCTTTAACGGAATTTTCGGCAATTCCCAAGCCGGTTTTTGCTGAAAGCATAGAATCTTCTGACAGTACAGTATTATCCTCGGATAATAAAAGTACTGACAGCCGGAATGATGACAGCAGCATACCAACAGCTGTCCATAATGCCTCGGCAGATATTTCTGTGAATACAGACAGCAGTTCTGTTTCCGTAAATGCACAAGCAAATGCGCCTAAGGTCGACTCTGATTATATAGCGGAAAGTTCATCTGTTTCTGTTACTGCACAAGCTCAAGTTACAAAAGATGAAACAGTAAATAGTGAGGCAGCAAATTCTGATACGTCAAAAGCTGATGTGCCTGTTTCAAAAGCAAAAGAATCAAAGTCAGCAGCTAATTTTAGTCTTAAATCAGTAACAACCCTTGCAGAGGCTGACGATGTGGTTACAGGAAACTGCGGACAGGATTCCGAAGGCAATCTGAGCGATGATCTAACATATTCGTATAATAGCACCACTAAAGAGCTTACTATTAGTGCAAAAGAGGACGGCACAGGCTTAATGAAAGATAGTATGTCATGGGACAGCTCTGTAAAAAGTGCCGAGAGCGTTATACTTAACGAAGGTGTAAAAAGCATTGGAATCAACGCATTTAACGGTTTTGCAAATTTAAAATATGTTAATAAAACCATAGAAGATGAAAATATAATAAACAAGTTTCCTGAAGGGCTGGAAACTATAGGCAATTCAGCTTTTATAAGTGGAAACAATGCCTGCCCGATTACCGGCATCGTAGAATTCCCGTCAACATTAACATCGATAGGCTCAAATGCTTTCAGAGGATATGATGCTGATTGGAGTGTAAAAAATCAAATAACTTCAATTAAATTTGCAGAGAATATGGAAAGCCTGACTATTGGAAATAATGCCTTTCAGCGCTGCGATTCTTTAGAAAACATTGATTTTCCAAAGAATTTAACAAGTACTGCTACTTTAGGAAGTAATATTTTCTACGGCTGCGGAAAGCTGACTGAAATAATAATTCCGGGCTGTTTTGTGACCGTTAGCGATACAAACGCATTTGACAATGCAAGTATTACAAAGATGACTTTTGGAGAAGGCATTACAAGCATTGATGCAGGAGTTTGTCCTAATACTATTGAGGAAGTTGTTTTGCCAAAGACTTTAAAAGCAATACCTGATAGTTGCTTTAGTGGATGTACAAAGTTAAAATATGTTAATGCTGATAAATCAGGTAAAACGGTTATTAACCAATTCCCTGAAGGACTAGAAACTATAGGTCAATCAGCTTTTATAAGCGGAAATGATGCATGCCCGATTACAGGAATAGTAGAATTTCCTTCAACTTTACAATCCATAGGAGCAAATGCTTTCAGAGCATATGATGCTGACTGGAGCAGCAAAAATCAGATTACTGAAATAAGATTTGCAGCAGATACCGAAAGTCTTACTATCGGTAACAACGCATTTCAGCGTTGCGATTCGCTTAAAAGTGTTGAATTTTCAGATGGAATGAAAGATTTGACTATAGGAAATAATGTTTTTCAGACCTGCATTAATCTGTCAGATTTTAAATTTCCGAATACACTTGAAAGTATTTCAATGGGAACAAACATATTTACCGGATGCACTTCCCTTGAAGAAATCAATGTACCTGAATGTTTTGGTACAGTAAAATCAGGAATGTTCAAAGGTGCCCCAAACCTTAAAAAGATAATTCTTGAAGAAGGAATAACGGCTATTGAATCGGGAGCTTTTCCTGCAAGTATGGAAGAAATCATATTGCCTGTAACAATTACCGCAATACCAAATGACTGCTTTACAGGCTGTTCAAATTTAAAATATGTAAATAAAACGGAGTTTGAGGACGGAACATATGGCAGTAAGTTTCCGGAAAAGCTTAAAACAATAGGAGACGGTGCATTCAGAAATGGAAACGAAGCCTGCCCGATTACAGGAATAGTAGAATTTCCGTCCACATTACAATCAATTGGAGCAAATGCTTTCAGGGCATATGATGCTGATTGGAGTGTCAAAAATCAAATTACTGAAATTCGATTTACAACAGCACCCGAAAGCCTTACTATTGGAAATAATGCATTCCAACGCTCCGATTCGCTGAAAAGTATTGAATTCCCAGACGGAATAAAAAATCTGACTATCGGAAACAATGCTTTTCAGACCTGTATAAGTTTGTCAGATTTTAAATTTCCAAGTTCACTTGAAAGCGTTTCAATGGGAACAAATGTATTTTACGGTTGCACTTCTCTTGAAGAAATTAATATTCCCAAATGTTTTGGAACATTAAAATCAGGAATAATCAATAGTGCCCCAAGCCTCAAAAAGATAATTATAGAGGAAGGCATAACGGCTATTGAATCAGGAGCTTTTCCGACAAGCACAGAAGAAATCGTATTGCCGGGAACAGTAACTGAAATACCAAACAACTGTTTTTCAAACTGCACAAACTTAAAATATATAAATAAGACTCAATTTGAAGACGGCACATACGGAAGCAAGCTCCCTGAGGGACTGGTAAGTATTAATTACAGAGCCTTTTCTAGTTATTATGACTGCTGTCCTCTTGAGGGAATTGTCGAGTTTCCGTCAACCCTGAAATCAATCGGAAATGAGGCTTTCTGTACATACAATGATAATTATGTCAAGAATAATATAACTGAACTGAGATTTTCGGATGAAGCGTCAGAGCTGACTATAGGTTCAAGTGCTTTTAATTATAATACCAACCTGAAGAAAGTCACTATTCCTGACTCAATAAAGAAACTTACTATAAACAGTGCAGCATTTGCATACTGTACTGGTTTACCAGGCTTTGACTTTCCAAAAGCTCTTGAAAGTGTTTCTCTCAGCAGTAATATTTTTGTAGGCTGTGCATTTGATGAAATCACTATTCCTAAATGCTTCGGAACAGTAAAAAGCGGAATGTTCAGCGGTGATACTAACCTTAAAAAGATAATTCTTGAAGAGGGAATAACAGGGCTTCAATCGGGAGCATTTCCGAATACCATGGAAGAAATCGTATTGCCGGGAACAGTAACTGAAATTCCAAACAACTGTTTTTCAAACTGCACAAACTTAAAATATATAAATAAGACTCAATTTGAAGACGGCACATACGGAAGCAAGCTCCCTGAGGGACTGGTAAGTATTAATTACAGAGCCTTTTCTAGTTATTATGACTGCTGTCCTCTTGAGGGAATTGTCGAGTTTCCGTCAACCCTGAAATCAATCGGAAATGAGGCTTTCTGTACATACAATGATAATTATGTCAAGAATAATATAACTGAACTGAGATTTTCGGATGAAGCGTCAGAGCTGACTATAGGTTCAAGTGCTTTTAATTATAATACCAACCTGAAGAAAGTCACTATTCCTGACTCAATAAAGACGCTTACAATAAACAGTGCAGCATTTGCATACTGTACTGGTTTACCCGGCTTTGACTTTCCAAAAGCTCTTGAAAGTATTTCTCTCAGCAGTAATATTTTTGTAGGCTGTACATTTGATGAAATCACTATTCCGAAATGCTTCGTAACAGTAAAAAGCGGAATGTTCAGCGGTGATACTAACCTTAAAAAGATAATTCTTGAAGAGGGAATAACAGGGCTTCAATCGGGAGCATTTCCGAATACCATGGAAGAAATCGTATTGCCGGGAACAGTAACTGAAATTCCAAGCAACTGCTTCTCTAATTGCACAAGCTTAAAATATGTAAATAAAACAGAGTTTGAAGACGGCACATATGGAAGCAAATTTCCTGAGGGACTGGTAAGTATTAATTACAGAGCTTTTTCTGACGGAAGCAACTGCTGTCCCCTTGAAGGCATTGTTGAATTTCCTTCAACCCTGAAAACAATAGGTAATTCTGCATTTTATACACACAATGATAATTTTGTCAAGAATAATATAACCGAACTAAAATTTTCAGATGAAACGTCAGGACTTTCCATAGGTTCAAATGCGTTTATGAATAATACTAATTTAGTAAATGTTGATTTTAAAAATATTACATCTATAGAATCCTATGCATTTCAGAATTGTACCAATATTTCGACAAAAGATAATGTCTTTTCATTGGCAGACAGTAAAATCGAGTATATTGGATATTATGCTTTCAATGGTTGTTCACAGTTGGACGGCTGTGAACTTTATCTCCCGGATAATCTAAAAAAACTAGACAGCTATCCTTTTGGTAGTTCAATCAGATTTACCGATGTCTATACACCATTACATCCTTTTAAGTACAACGGCACCAACATTTCAGCTGATACACTTCACTTCAGAGGCGTTGACGATTCCGAAACTGTAACTGTTGACGGAGGAACATATAGTTGGAGCAGTTCTCTGTCTTCAT
>JBJFBR010000019.1:0-4474 GCA_051888545.1 Oscillospiraceae bacterium | reverse complement strand
GCTACTTCTTAAATTTCTGTTAATTACTTGTCCACTTTATTGACTATGGTTCATATTATACACCATCATGTGAGTAGAAATCTTTTTCTTCTTTCTTAATTCAGAAAGGTATTTTGTCACGCCTCTCGCAGGCGTGTGAGTAGAAATGCGTATTTAAAAATAGCAATATGAAAACAAAGGGCGGTCACGCCTCTCGCAGGCGTGTGAGTAGAAATAACCCTGACCCAACAGCACCTGCACAGTTGCAGTGTCACGCCTCTCGCAGGCGTGTGAGTAGAAATTCTGCATATCCTTGCGGTGCTGTTTCTGCATATCGTCACGCCTCTCGCAGGCGTGTGAGTAGAAATCCCGGTATCCTCCGCTGGGCTGTGGAGGGCTGCGTCACGCCTCTCGCAGGCGTGTTAAAAATACTTTATTCTTGAGGGCAAAAATATCGAATGGCTGATCGAAAGCCGGGCATTAATTTTCCGCCCATGCATCCTTATTGTCGATGTTCATTTACAGTAGTAATACCTGATAATTTTGTTGAAAAATATGAGCAAAATCACGGTAAAATGCCCGATAAAATTGTTGACAAATCAGGTGAAAGTGGTATAATGAAATCAGGCATAAAAATAGATATGCAATTCTTTGCTGAAAAGGATATTGAAAGACAAGAATCTAATTCTCTTAAAAGAGCAATTCGTAACTATAATAAGCGAATAAAAGAACACGAAGAATATATAAAAAATCCCTATGAACATTGTCATGAATGGGATAATTATGAAGAACGTAAGAAAAATGGACTTATAAGACATTGGAAAAAAGAAATATCTAATTTTGAAAAATCTATTGAAGATAGAATCAAAGAATTAAAGAAAAGAGGGGATTATTATGAATAAGCTTACTGAATCAGAGCTTGAATATATAATTTCAAGGGTTTTGGATAATGCTAATGAAGCAGCTGAAAACGCAGATGAATCACAATTTTCTGAAGGGAAAAAACTTGCATATTATGAAATACTTGATACAATAAAAAATGAATTAATAGTAAGAGATATTGATGTAAAACCACTTGGACTTGATGTAGTATTAGAAAAATTGCTTTAATAACAATTTAAATGATAATTAACCGCTCCGCTACGGCGAGGCGGTATTTTTATACCCGAAAACAGAAAGGAAGAATATTATGGAGCTCAAAGACACAGCTGACACATCAACAGCAGATTTGCCACAAAAAGGACCTTTGATAGATGAACAGGAAAAGCAGATACAGGATTTTTTTGAAAGCAGATTTGTTAAAGTTTTGTAGTACATTTTTATTGTGATATAAAATAAAAGAGGTGAAACCAATGCCCACATCAGTAATAATAACGCTGATTGTATGCGGAACATTTTTGTTAAGCAGTATAATGGATAAAATAAGCAAACGCTGATAACCGTTTCGAGTAATCGGAGCGGTATTTTTATGCCGTAAATACAAAATATATACATTGAAGTTGTTGATATTAATATTTTTAATTAATTTGTTTTCTGATTGTTCAAATAAAAAAATCGTCTGTTGGAATACTTTGGTTATTTTGTATAAAACGCAAGTATAAATTAATAACATTTAACCAAAATATTACTTTTTCTATTGACAAATAATAGGTTTGGTGTTATCATTAAATTAATGAGAAATATAGTGCATATTTATGCGCTTTTTATGTATTTTAAACAATCATCATTACAGATATTGAAAATTTTAAATATTGATTGTTAATTTGTCTCTTTGGTAATATGTTTTCTGTTGGGTCGGAAAGCTTTTACAAATATAAAAAATTATAATTTCTGCATAAATTATAGTAAAAAGTATGCAGTGAACAGGAAAGGAAGTAGTTTAATTGAAAAAAATTAAAACAAAAATCAGTAAGCTTTTTGCTGCTGTTCTGGCGGCTGCAACGGCTTGCACATTGTCATTCAGCGCAATGGCATCACAAACAACTGATCCCGATGCCCCTTCTGAGGGTAAAATAACCGTTAAAATCTCAAATGCAGCTGAAGGGGAAACTTATAATTTTTATAAGGTTCTTGACCTTACAACCAGCGGCTCAGATGAGAATACACATTATGCTTATACTGTAAATGAAAACTATGTATCATTCTTCCAGACTGAGCTTACCACCACCGATACCGGTGCAGCTTTGAATGCAAAAATGGTTGAATATTTAAAGGATAAAGGCGATGATGTCTTAAAGCCTTTGGCTGTTAAGCTTAAAGCTTTTGTCGATTCAAATAATATAGATGCAGAAAAGACAATTACAGCTGATACAAACAATTTAAAAGATGGCATAGTAACAGTTAAAGATGCCCTTGATGCTAATGGTTATTATTTTATGGTACCATCAGGAAATCCAAAGGCGTCTGTAATGTTCAGTATGGAAACTGCTGTTAAGAACGGTATTTTGAATATAGCCAATAAATCTCAGTATCCGACACCGGAAAAGACAATCGTAGACAGTGATGTAAATACTAAAGTTAGTACAGCAGCTGTAGGCGAAACTGTAAAATATCAGGTTACAGGTACAGTTCCAGATATGACAGGCTATACTGTATATGCTTTGACTCTGAACGATACAATTTCAACAGGTCTTGCATTTACTAAAGACGAAAATGATAAAGATGATGTTAAGGTAACAATTGGCGGAACAGAACTTACAAAAGATACAGATTATACAGTAACTGTTGACGGCACAAACCTGGAAGTTGCTATTGCTGACCTTACAGGTTATGCCAAAGACGCTGAAATTGTTTATACATATTCAGCAGTAGTTCAGGAATCAGCAGCAAATTCTTTTGATGCTCAGACTAACACAGCTAAGTTTGTTTATTCAAATGATCCGAATGCAGACACAACAGCTGAAAGCGGAGAAAGCATAGTTGAAACTTATGTAGCTGCTGTACAGCTTAAAAAGGTTGATGATGACGGAAACGCTTTGGCAGATGCAACATTTGAAATTACAGGCGATAATCTCAAGACAGTATTGCCAAGCGCTAAAGAAACATCAGGAGAAGACGGACTTGTTAATTTCAAGGGCTTGAAGGCAGGCACATATACAATTACCGAAACAAAAGCTCCTGACGGTTATAATCAGCTTGTAGATCCAATCAATATTAAAATCGCTTTTGATGAAACTACAAATACATTCAATGCGATTTTCAGCACAGACGGCACAGGGGTAGAAACTCTTGATGTTGCTGAAAGCTCAGCAAATGACAGCATTAAATTTGTAAATCTTAATACTGATACAGATCCTATTGCTATTAATGTAGTCAATGAAGCAGGTTCAATTCTTCCCGGAACAGGTGGAATCGGTACATATGTTGGTTATGCAATCGGTGCAGCATTGGTAGTATTCGGAGCATTTGTAATTGTAAGAAAACTCCGCAGAAAGGAAACTGAAGCATAATTTAACACAAAAACATATTGTAAATGCATAGAGCATTTGCATAGGGCATTATGGAAAAAGGCAAAAAACAAAAAAGTAAAAAATTGAGGGTAATATCGGATATCCTGACGGTTTTGATAATTCTTGTCGGAGCTGCATTTCTGGGATATCCGACCTTCAGTCAGTGGTGGAACTCAATGCATATGTCACGGGTTGTGGCAAATTATGATGAAACAGTTGACGAATTGAGCAAAGCCAATAAAAATGCACTTCGTAAGCAGGCAGATGAATATAATAAAAAGCTGCTGAAAAAGGCTGCCAGATTTAATTTCAGCAAAGAAGACGAAGAAAAATATAACTCTGTTCTGGATGTAAATGACGGAGTTATGGCAGTACTTGATATACCAAAAATTGATGTGAAATTGCCTGTATATCACGGAACAGATGAATCGGTACTTCAAATGGGAATCGGACATCTGGAGGGTTCATCATTTCCTGTAGGAGGTAAAGGTACACATAGTGTTCTTTCGGGACACAGAGGTTTGCCTAATGCAGAACTTCTTTCAGGTCTGGACAGAATCGAACTGGGGGACTATTTTACCATTCGTGTTCTGGGTGAAACTCTGACCTATCAGGTAGATAATATTGAAACAGTTTTGCCTGATGATCTGCATCTTCTGGAAATTGATGAGAATAAAGATTTGTGCACTATTGTAACGTGCACTCCTTATGGGATCAATACTCATAGGCTGATGATTCGTGGAATACGGGTACCGAATCTTGAAAAGGCAATTCCAAGAGGAAAAGGAAATTCAGACAGATTTCCAATGTGGGTAGTTATTCTTATAATAGCACCTCTGCTTATTTTGATTATAGTGTTTATAAGAAAACGTACAAAAAAAGATTCCAAAAAACAAAAAAACGATGTAAAAAAGCAAAGCAGTGCTTGATTACAAAAATATTTCTATATGTGATAGCCGACTTATAGTCGGCTATCTGTGTAGATTAGAATAAATGTAAAAATTACAGCAAACTCAAAAATATATATAGTTATAGGCAGGTCGATA
>JBJFBR010000018.1:0-4490 GCA_051888545.1 Oscillospiraceae bacterium | reverse complement strand
GGCATCAATAAATGATGAAAGGAGAAAATTTAATGGAAATAACTCAGAATGAGAAACTAAAAACTATAATTAAAGCTATGGATTCAAAACTTGCAGATGATATTCAGGTTATTGAGATCGGTGATCTCACCATTGTGGCAGACTATTTTGTAATTGCCAACGGCGATTCTACCACACAGACAAAAGCTATTGCCGATGAGGTTGACTATCAGCTTGGTTTAAAAGGCATTCCGCCTTTGAGAACAGAAGGATATTCAGGGGCAACCTGGATAGTTCTTGACTATGGTGATATTGTTGTTCACGTTTTCAATAAGGAAACAAGAAGTTATTATAATCTTGAAAGACTTTGGTCTGACGGAAAGAATATTGACGTTGAAGAACTTTTGAAATAAATCACTAAAAGTGACATTAAATAACAGGCAGATTAATTTATAAAGGAATGATAAAATGGAAAAGTACGATTTTTTAGCTGTTGAGAAGAAATGGCAGAAGTATTGGGAAGAGCATGATACTTTTAAAGCAAGCGATGATCATACGAAGAAGAAATTCTATGCGCTTGTTGAGTTCCCTTATCCGTCGGGACATGGTATGCACGTTGGTCATATCAAGGCATATTCAGGTCTTGAAGTTGTCTCAAGAAAAAGACGTTTGCAGGGATATAACGTTTTGTTCCCCATAGGATTTGACGCTTACGGTCTTCCTACTGAGAATACTGCTATAAAAACCGGAATTCATCCAAGACAGCTTACTGATGAAAATATTGAAAAGTTTACGGGACAGCTGAAAAAGGTCGGTTTTTCATTTGACTGGTCAAGAGTAATTGATACCACAGAAGCGGACTATTATAAATGGACTCAGTGGATATTCCTGAAAATGTTTGAAAAAGGTCTTGTGTTCAGAGATAAGACTTTAGTAAATTATTGCCCAAGCTGTAAGGTAGTACTTTCCAATGAGGATTCTCAGGGCGGAAAATGTGATATCTGCCACAGTGATATTGTGCAGAAAACAAAAGAAGTATGGTATTTAAGAATTACAGAATATGCAGATAAGCTTCTGCAGGGTCTGGAAGAGGTCGATTATCTTCCTAATGTCAAGCTTCAGCAGCAGAACTGGATAGGCAAGTCAACAGGTGCCTTTGTAAACTTTGGTATCAAGGAATTTGACGAACAGCTGAGAATTTACACAACTCGTCCGGATACACTTTACGGCGTTACATTTATGGTTATTGCTCCTGAGCATCCTATTATCCAGAAATATAAGGACAGTATCGGAAACTATGCTGAACTGGAAGCATATAAGGCTGAATGTGCTAAGAAGAGTGAATTTGAGAGAACTCAGCTTGTAAAGGATAAGACAGGCGTTAAGATTGACGGCCTTACCGGAATTAATCCTATTACCAAAAAAGAAATTCCCATATATATTTCCGACTATGTAATGATGGGCTACGGAACAGGTGCTATTATGGCTGTTCCTGCACATGATGACCGTGACTATGATTTTGCAAAGAAATTCGGTATTGATATTATTCCTGTTATCAAGGGCGGAGATGTTACAAAAGAACCGTATACAGGCGAGGGTGAAATGATAAATTCAGGTGAGCTGAACGGTATCACCAACAAGAAAGACGCCATTGAAAAGATGCTTGGAATTCTTGAAAAGCTTGGATGCGGTGAAAAGGGTGTTCAGTATAAGATGAAAGACTGGGCATTCAACCGTCAGAGATACTGGGGTGAGCCGATTCCTATTATTCACTGTCCAAAATGCGGAATGGTTCCCGTACCTTATGATGAACTTCCTCTGGAATTGCCTCCGGTTGAGAATTTTGAACCAGGTACTGACGGGGAAAGTCCTCTTGCAAAGATAGATTCATATGTAAACTGCAAATGTCCGAAATGCGGCGGTGACGCAAAGCGTGAAACTGATACTATGCCTCAGTGGGCAGGTTCGTCATGGTACTATCTCCGTTATTGCGATCCGCACAATGACAAGGAATTTGCTTCTAAGGAAGAACTTAATTACTGGCTGCCTGTAGACTGGTACAACGGCGGCATGGAACATGTGACAAGACATATGATATACTCAAGATTCTGGCATAAATTCCTTTATGATCAGGGCCTTGTTCCTACATCTGAGCCTTATGCAAAGAGAACTGCTCAGGGACTTATTCTCGGTAAAGACGGAGAAAAAATGAGCAAGTCAAGAGGAAATGTTGTTGACCCGAACGATGTAGTTGCAGAATACGGTGCAGATGTTCTCAGACTTTATGTTCTGTTTATGGGTGACTATGAAAAGGCAGCTCCGTGGAGTGACAGCAGCGTGAAAGGCTGCAAGAGATTCATTGACAGAGTCTGGGCTTTACAGGATATCATGGTGGATAGTGACGAGTATTCCGAAAAGCTGAAATCATCAATGAACAAGACAATCAAGAAAGTAAGCGAAGATATTGAAGCTATGAAATTCAACACGGCTATTGCTGCAATGATGTCGCTTATCAATGAAATATACAATGTCGGCTCTGTTACAAAGAAAGAGCTGAGAGATTTTCTTATTATACTTTATCCGTTTGCACCTCACATTACTGAGGAAATGTATCAGAAAATCGGCTGTGAGGGTGTTCTTGACGAGCAGGAGTGGGTAAGCTATGATGAAGCACTCTGCGTTGACGCTACTGTTGAAATTGTTTGTCAGGTAAACGGAAAAATCAAGTGCAAGCTTAATGTTCCTGTTGACATTACTCAGGAAGAGGCTGACAAGCTTGCAAAGGCTGATCCTAATGTTGCAAAGGCTATTGAGGGCAAAAACATAGTCAAGGAAATTTTCGTTAAGGGCAAGCTTTTAAACATTGTTGCAAAATAACCAATCGAAAGGGAAGTTGAAATGGGTCTTGATGAGCTTAGAAAAGATATAAACAAAATTGATGACCAGATAATTGAGCTTTTTAAACAGCGTATGGAATGCAGCTACAAGGTTGCACAATACAAAATTGACAACGATTTGCCTGTATTTCAGGCTGACAGAGAAAAGCAGGTTATTGAAAGAATTGCACAAAAGGTTCCGGACGAACTGAAAATATCCTCTGAGGTGCTTTTTACAACGCTTATGGATATTTCAAAGTGCAAGCAATATCAACGATTCTTTTCAGATGAAAATGCAATAAGCTTTGAGCCTTTGGAACTTTCGGGCTCTCCTATTGTTGCTGTTCCGGGAACAGTGGGAGCCTATTCTCACATTGCAAGTAAGCAGTTTTTCAAAGACGGTCAAGTCAGGTTTTTTGAAAGCTTTAAAGAAGTTTTTGACGCTGTGGAACAGGGTGATGCAGAATTCGGTGTTCTGCCCATTGCAAACAGCACAACAGGTTCTGTAGTACAGACCTACAGTCTATTGAAAAACTATGATATAAAGATCTGTGCTGAAACGAAGGTGAAAGTTGATCACTGTCTGGCGGTAAAAAAGGGCGTAAAGCTGGATGACATAACTTCGGTATATTCTCACGAGCAGGGATTAATGCAATGCTCAGAATTTATTAAAGCTCATGGTTGGAGAACTCATTCATATTCAAATACATCACTTGCTGCTTGTTACATAAAAACTTCCGACAAGCCTATTGGGGCAATATGTTCAAAAGCCTGTGCAGAGGAACTGGGGCTGGAAATTGCAGCTGATGACATTGTAAATGCCAGTGAAAACTACACAAAATTTATGCTAATATCTAAGAAGACTCTTTGTCTGTCCAATGCAGACAAGGTATCGGTTTCTATGGCAATTCCTCACACAGCATCATCACTATACAGAATGCTCACAAAATTTTCTGTTGCAGGACTTAATCTTTTAATGATTGAAAGTATGCCAATGGAAAACACGGATTTTGACGTTATATTTTATCTTGACTTTGAAGGCAAAATCACATCACCTGATGTTGCAAAGCTGATCAACGAGCTTAAGTCTGAACTTTCATACTTCAAATTTCTCGGAAACTATGCAGAGGTTTAAGGAGGCAGCTTATGAGGATCGGTCACGGATATGATGTTCACCGACTTACTGAAGGCAGAAAACTAATTCTCGGCGGTGTGGAAATACCATATGAAAAAGGACTTTCAGGACATTCAGACGCTGATGTCTTAGTTCATGCCATAATGGACAGTCTTTTAGGGGCTGCGGCTTTAGGGGACATTGGAAAGCTTTTTCCCGACAATGATGAAAAATACAAAGGTGCTGACAGCATCGGGCTTTTGAAAAAAGTGGTTGAAGTTTTAAGAGAACGTGGATATACCATAGGAAACATTGATTCAACAGTTGTGGCACAGCAGCCGAAGCTTGCCGGATACATTGAGCAAATGCGAAAAAACATTGCAAATGCCTGCGGTGTAGACACAGCTTATGTATCAGTAAAAGCCACCACTGAGGAAAAGCTTGGCTTTACCGGTGACGGTTCAGGAATCTCAGCAACAGCGGTTTGCATAATTGAATAAAAAATAAATGACTGTCATTTT
>JBJFBR010000017.1:0-4525 GCA_051888545.1 Oscillospiraceae bacterium | reverse complement strand
GTGTAACGCTGTGGACGAATTACTGCTTCAGCAACATTTTTGCCCCACATTACTCCTGCAAATCCCCAGGATGCTGTCATGGTATTCCATGATTTTTCATTTCCTGCTGTTACAAGCATCCAATCCTTACCAATCATTTGAAATGGATTCAATGATAATGAAGTTATATCATTACCTTCAATTTTTCTGAAGCCTAATTCTTCTAAAGTATTACTCATAAAAGCTCACCTTTCTTCTGATTTACTGATATAATTATACCAAAAAGTCGCATTTATTTCAAGTCCCTTATTGATTTTTATTGTCTGCTATGGTATAATATTTATATGATATATGTTTGTCTTGGTATATAATACGGGATATTTTGGGTTTTTATACATTAAGATTTTATGATTAGTGAGTAAATGTATATTATATTGAATAAAATTAATGCATATTCACAAAATCAAAGAATTTCATGTATAATTCAAAAAAATATTTGAAATCGCTATTGACAAACGTGATTTATGGTGTATAATTAAATACATAAAGTAAAATTTTAATTTCGGAGGAATTAACAATGGCTAAAGAAATCAAAAAGGTCGTTTTGGCATATTCTGGCGGACTTGATACTTCTATCATTATTCCGTGGCTGAAAGAACATTACAATAACTGTGAAGTAATTGCTGTTTCAGGTGATGTTGGACAAGGAACAGAGCTTGAAGGTCTTGAGGAAAAAGCTCTTAAGACTGGTGCTTCAAAGCTTTACATTGAAGACCTTAAAGAAGAATTTATTGAAGACTATGTATATCCTACTGTTCAAGCAGGAGCTATATATGAAAATGAATACCTTCTTGGTACATCTTTTGCAAGACCTATTATTGCAAAAAGAATTGCTGAAATTGCAATAAAAGAAGGTGCCGATGCAATTTGTCATGGCTGTACAGGTAAGGGTAATGATCAGGTCAGATTTGAACTTGCTATTAAAGCGTTTGCTCCTGATATGAAGATTATTGCTCCTTGGAGAGAATGGGAATTCAAATCAAGAGAACAGGAAATTGAGTATGCGGAAGCTCATAATATTCCATTGAAAATAAACAGAGAAACTAATTATTCAAAGGACAAAAACCTCTGGCATCTTTCTCACGAAGGTCTTGATCTTGAAGATCCGGCAAATGAACCTCAATATGAAAAAGAAGGATTCCTTGAAATGGGCGTTTCACCAATTCAAGCTCCTGACAAGCCTACATATATTACTATTCATTTTGAAAAGGGTGTTCCTACAGCACTTGACGGAAAAGAGCTTAACGGTGTTGAAATGGTGGCTGCTCTTAATAAATTGGGCGGAGAGAACGGTATCGGTCTTGCAGACATTGTTGAAAACCGTCTTGTTGGTATGAAATCAAGAGGCGTTTATGAAACACCGGGCGGAACAATTCTTTATAAAGCCCATGAGATCCTTGAAACAATAACTCTTGACAAGGAAACTTCAAGAGTTAAACAGCATCTTGCAATTAAGTTTGCTGATGTAGTTTATAACGGTCAGTGGTTCACACCTCTTCGTGAAGCTTTGAGTGCATTTGTTACTGAAACACAGAAAACCGTTACAGGTGACGTTAAACTCAAGCTTTATAAGGGTAATATTATTAATGCCGGCGTTACTTCTCCATATACTCTCTATGATGAAGAAGTTGCTACTTTTGATGAAGACAATGTATATAATCAGGCAGATTCAGCTGGATTTATTAACCTCTTTGGTCTTCCGATCAAGGTTCGTGCAAAGCTTGAAGAAAAGAGAAAGAATAACAAATAATATCGTTTTATGATATAAAACAGAGGGCAGGATAATTCTGCATAACTTCTTAAATGAATTTTATGCAGGTTGTTTTGCCCATGAGTTTTTATAAAAATAATTGATTTTTGAAAGGATTTTTCACTATGGCTGGGAAAATGTGGGCAGGAAGATTTACAAAGGAAACGGATGAACGAGTAAATGATTTTAATTCGTCAATTTCCTTTGACGCAAGAATGTATAAGCAAGATATAGAAGGTTCGATAGCCCATGCTAAAATGCTTGGAGAACAGGGTATAATTGCCCTTGAGGAAAGCAAAAAGATTGTTGATGGACTCAAAGACATTCTTGCGGATATTGAATCAGGCAAGCTTCAGTTTGATCCAACTGCCGAAGATGTGCATATGTTTGTTGAGGCTGAGCTTACATCACGTCTGGGTGATACAGGAAAGCGTCTGCATACTGCACGTTCTAGAAATGACCAAGTCGCACTTGATGTTAGAATGAATGTTAAAGTTGAAATAAAAGAAATTCAAACGCTTGTTGTTGAGCTGATAGAAACTTTGTGCAGCTTAGCCGAGAAAAATCTTAATACTATTATGCCCGGTTACACTCATATGCAGAGAGCACAGCCGATAACTTTTGCTCATCATATTATGGCTTATGCACAAATGCTTCTTCGTGACCTTGACAGATTGGAAGATACTTATAAACGTACAAATATTATGCCTTTAGGCAGCGGTGCACTGGCATCTACAACTTATGATATCAACAGACAGCGTGTATGTGATTTATTAGGATTTGATGAAATCACACAAAATTCCCTTGACGGAGTTTCTGACAGAGATTTCTGCATAGAATTTGTCTCTGCAATTTCTATGCTTATGATGCATCTTTCAAGATTTTCTGAAGAAATAATAATGTGGTGCTCGTGGGAATTTAAATTCGTTGAACTGGATGACGCCTATGCTACAGGTTCATCGATTATGCCGCAAAAGAAAAATCCTGACGTTACAGAACTTATTCGCGGCAAGACAGGAAGAGTTTATGGTGACCTTAATACATTGCTTACAATGATGAAAGGCCTGCCGCTTGCATATAATAAAGATATGCAGGAGGACAAAGAGGCTGTATTTGACGCTGTTGATACTGTTAAGCTTTGCCTCAGAACATTTATACCAATGATTGAAACCATGAAGGTTATTCCTGAAAATATGAGGAATGCAGCAGCAAAAGGTTTTATAAATGCAACAGACTGTGCAGATTATCTTGTTAAAAAGGGTATGCCTTTCAGAGATGCATATAAAATAACAGGTACTTTGGTTCATATATGTATTGAAAAAGATCTCACATTGGAAACTTTACCATTGGACGAATATAAAAAAGTATGTGATACTTTTGACAAAAATGTTTACGATGCAATCAATCTTGACACTTGCGTTATGCAGCGAAAAGTACCCGGTGGTCCTGCTCCTGAGTCAGTTAAGTCTCAGATAAAATATGTGAGAAATAAAATTAATTAGGACTTGTTTAATGAAAAAAATCAAATTCAAAACAGGGTGGACAACTGCTATTATTTTAATAGCTGTATGGACACTTGCTACAGGTGGAATGTTTTATTATGCAACTGAGATCACAACATCTTTACTGCCTTTTATACTGGGATTTCTTTTTGTTTATCCCATTGGAACATTTGCTGCTTGTTTTTGGTATGCATATAAATATGCAAAGATATTTATCTTACAGATACCAATGTTTATTATAGTGATAATTGAATATTTCTTCTTCGGCTTTTTGAATGTGACGCCAAACTATTTGATTATGTCATTTTTAGTAATTGTTCTTGGTACAGTAATCGGAAGAAGTTTTTCTAAAAAAGAATATTCTACTATTAAGGAAAAGATTGATGCAAGACGAATTGAAAAAGAAAATGCTGAAAAAGAATATAAAAGTATTATAGATTACAAATCATCAAAAAACAATACAAAGAAAAAATAGAGGGGTTTTCAAAATGAAAACAAAAGTCTTTATAGACGGAAAAGAAGGTACTACGGGACTTCAGATTTTTGAAAGATTTGAAAAACGAAATGATTTGGAACTGCTTATAATAGATGATGATAAAAGAAAAGATGTTAATGAGCGAAAGAAACTTATCAATGAATCTGATATAACTTTTTTGTGTTTGCCTGACGCAGCTGCCATTGAGGCAGTTAAGCTATGTGAAAATCCAAATACAAGAATTATTGATGCATCCACTGCACACAGAACAAATCCTCAATGGGATTATGGTTTCCCTGAGCTTTCTGCAAAACACAGAGAGGCTATAAAAAATTCAAAACGTGTTGCCAATCCCGGCTGCTATGCCAGCGGATTTATCAGCATAGTTTATCCTTTAGTTCAAGCCGGAGTCCTTCCGGAAGACTATCCGCTTACTGCACATGCTGTTTCAGGATACAGCGGAGGCGGCAAGAAAATGATTGTTGCAATGGAGGGAGAAAACAAAACTAAAGAAATGTTTTCTCCAAGACAGTATGCTTTAACCCAAGCTCATAAGCACTTGCCTGAGATGCAGTATGTATGCGGATTGAAATACAAACCTATGTTCAATCCTATTGTTGACGATTACTATAATGGTATGGTTGTATCAGTTCCTTTAGTGTCAAGAGCTTTGAGCAAAAAATATACTCCGAAGGATATTCACGAAATTATGTCTGCACACTATGAAGGCCAGAAATATGTTAAGGTTATGGAACTGGG
>JBJFBR010000016.1:0-4526 GCA_051888545.1 Oscillospiraceae bacterium | reverse complement strand
TTGAATTGGAGGAAGCTGCAAAGATAAGTACCGATGACGGCGGAGTTGAAGAAGACAGCTCAAGCTCAACTGATACAAGCAGCGGTTCATCAAGCGAAGCCACAACTATAACAATACCAACAAGTGACGGAAAAGTTTGGGAAACAAGCTATTCACATTCATGGGAATATAGTGGTGATATTAGTTTCAATGCAACAGCGGCTGGTTCTTACGAATTGAAGTTGTGTTACCAAGCACAACCAAGTGGAGACGGTGGTAAACACCAATTCCAGGTTAAAGTTAATGGCAATGCTTTGTATGTAGATGGTAAAGATTATTGGGATGAGGATATTGGCTGGAATGATACTTATAAGACATTTACAGTAAACCTCAACGCAGGAAATAATACTTTAAATTTAAATGGTCAAGACGTTAAGTATATTTCTGCTGTATTCACACCGATAAGTACCAGTGCAACATCATACAGTGTTAACGCAAGATCTACAACAACAACACAAACAACAACTCAGACAGTTGATGCTGTATCAAATGGAAGTCGAAATAATAGCGTAATTAAAGTTGTTTCTGGAACTGACGGCGATTTGTATGCAACAGATGGTTTTATCAAAAATGATAATTCTCAATATTTCAAAGTAGGCCTTGCATTTAATGTTGATGACATAAGTTCAACTACAACTTATGAGATTAAGATTTATGCAAAAGGACAGGGTTCACCAGAGGTTAAGGTATTTGATTCAAACGGCAAAACTGTAGGCAGCTTAAAGCAAAGTATAAGTGATCGGGATTGGTCCAATCTTAAGAGTTCACCAACTACTATAACTGCAACGGGAAGCGATTTTAGTTCAACAGGAACATACTATGCAGGAATTTCTGCTAATGAGTATGTAAACCTATATAGAGTTGAAGTTACTGAGACCAAACAGGTTGAAGTAGAAGATTCAAGCAGCCAGGCAGAATCCAGTAGCCAGGCGACATCGAGCAGCCAGGCAGATTCAAGCAGTCAGTCTGAAGGCGATTTAACAATTAATATCAGCGAAAAAACTGACGGTACTTACGAATATGTGCCATATATTACAGTTACTACATATGGTTCGTTGGATGATTTGAATGGCAGTACAAATGCAACCGGTACTCATAAGTATTATTTGTATGATATAAATAATGCTGCATATGAAATAAACGGAATAAGATATACTGCTGCACAGATTCTTAATGGCAATGCCGGTACTGATATCAAGTACAGAAAGTTAGCCACTAACCAGTATATGTTCTTTGGTTCTGACGGAACACCATTGGAGCCTATTGTAAACATTTCAACAGTAAGCAGCGGCATTGGAACGATTCAACTCGTAAATAACCCTGCACAGCTGGAAAATGCTATCTTCAGTGTTAAGAAGGTCGACTCAGTAAATCAGTCAACAGGTTTGGCTGGTGCAGAATTCAAGCTTTATGTCGGCGAAAATTCTGGTGGCACATGCTTGGCAACGTTAACTACAGATAGTAATGGTGCAATTACAGCATCTACTGTGGAAGCAGCTTTGAAAGCAGTAAAATCCAGCTATTCAGATTATATTGATGATGCAGGATGCTTAAAACCTGCATATGTATCAGGTTCTTCTGAATCCGGTGACTTAGTATTAGGTGACCAAAAGTATTGTTTGGTTGAAACAGTTGCACCAAATGGATATCAGGGTACACATTTGAACACAGCGATTGTCTTTACTGTTCATCCTACACAGGATTCTTCAACTAAGAAGTGGACTTCTACGGTTCAAAGCAGCGGTGTAAGTGATTGGTGTACATTTAACAGCTCTACATTTGAGTTTACGGTTCTCAATGATAAGGTTCCTTCTGCTGACTTCAAACTTAAAAAGGTCGGCGACGATGGATCAACTATACTTTCAGGTGCGAAGTTTGTACTTAAAGCATCTGACGGAACTGTACTGAAGACTTGGGATCCGTTCGACGGAAACGAAGTACTGATTTCTACAGTAACAGATACAACAAAGTCTGCTTATGTTGATTCTGACGGTAAACTAAAAGAAGGCAGCTATATATTAACTGAGGAATCTGCACCAACAGGCTACAATAAGTTGAGCGGTGATATTACAATTGCCGTTGATTCAAATGGAAATATTACCATAACACCAAATAGTAATGATTCTTCATTAGTCAATGTAAGCAGCGACACAATTAAAGTTGTTACAGTTACAAATAAACTTAAGACCGGTAGAATTAAGGTCGCTAAGAAGTGGCTTGACAGCAACGGTAACAATGTTATAGGTTCTGACGGTAATGTAAAGGATCTTGATAGCAATAACGTTGGAGACTTGACAATTAATATTTACCGTAAGGTCGGAGATACAAAGGATGATTCCTTCAGCCGAACAGTAACACTTAATAGTTCTAACTACGATAGCAGTAATAAAGTATGGGCTGCTTCTCTCAATGAAGATTTGCCAATTACCAACGCAAATGGTGAAACATATACATATTATGTAGAGGAAGTTTTACCGTCAGGCGGTAACTTCAATGGATATAACAGCGAAAATGGCGGCAAACCGACATATAGCTATTCAGATGGAACGAGTAGCAATGCTGATGGTATATCACTTATTGAAGGTACAACTGCACAAGTAGAAGTTACAATAACAAATAAAGAGCCTCTCAAGGTAACATTGCCTGAGACAGGTGGTATGGGAAGAACCATTCCATACATTATAGGAGCCCTGATAGCAATGCTGTCAGCAACCGCATTAGTTATTAAACAGCACAGATCAAACAGCAATAAAGCCGTTTGATATTGAAAAGCTGTTGAAATAAAAAATATTTTATAGAAAAGGAGTTTTCATTATGAAAGCAAAAAAAATCGTTAGCTTTATTGCTGCAATGGCAATAGCTGCAACAATGGCAGTACCTGCAACATTATCATTTGCTGCAGAACCAACAGCCACAACAACCGTTAATATCACTCATGCCACTGGCGTTGACAATTATGATGTATCAAACTACAGTGCATATAAGATTTTCGCAGGAGATCTTAGCTCTGATGGTACAACATTATCAAATGTTACATGGGCAGTTAGTGATGCAGCTGCAGCCAACATCATCTCACAGTTGGATACAGATATTTTCACTGACACTTCAAGTGCCGCTGCAATTGCTAAAACATTAGGTACAGGAGATAATGTGATAACTGATTCTGCTGCGGCAAAGAATTTTGCAGCTGCTGTAACTTATGCTATCAATGTTGAAGGTAGCGATATTACTACTACAATAAAAGGAGATAATGCAACGAAAACAATTACACTTCCTGATCATGGTTACTATATCATCGTTGGTAGTAAACCTGCTTCAACTGATGAGAAAGCAGCAGTTTCAAGATCTATCCTCGTATTCGCTGATGGCTTGTCTGGTCATGATGTTACATTGAAAGAATCAGTTCCATCAGTTGAGAAGAAAGTTAAAGACGATGAGGGAAATACTTGGCAGGATATCACAGACCAAGAAATCGGTAAGACTGTATCATTTAAACTTACAGGTACTCTTCCTTCAACATATGATGACTATTCAGAATATGCGTATACATTCCATGATACATTGAGCAAGGGACTTACATTTGATCCTGATTCTGTTGTAGTTACTGTTAATGGTATTGAAGTCACAACAGGTTTCACAGTAACTCCTGATACTGTTACTAGTGATCCTACTGCTGATACAGCAATCACAGTTGCTTTTAAAGACCTTAAGGATAAGGAATTGGGTGCACCTTACACTAATTTGACAAAAGATAGTAAGATTGTAGTTACTTATAATGCTAAAGTTAATAGCGGTGCAGAAATCGGTAACAATGGTAACCCTAACGAAGTATATCTTGAATACTCAAATAACCCTAATGGTGATGGCACAGGTAAAACTGCTAAAGATGTTGTAACAGTAGTTACATTCAAGCTCGATGTTACAAAGGTTGATGCTACAGATACTACTCAGAAACTTTCCGGTGCTGAATTCACTCTTCAGAACGCAGCTGGTGAATATTATGATTCAGCTACAAAAACTTGGGTAGCTCAGGAAAAGAAATTAACAACTGATAATAACGGTGCGATTCTTGCAGAAGGTCTTAAAGAAGGCACATATACATTAACAGAAACAAAGGCTCCAAACGGACATGACCTTCTTGCTTCTCCTATCGATTTTAAGATAGTTGCTACTTATAACACTAATGATAATAATACTGTTTCAGGTGAATGGGATGGAGCTGCAACAGATGCTCTCGCTCCTATTAAGACATTGAAGCTTTATAAGGGTAATGATGCATTCCCAACAGAAGGAGCAACAGCTATTGATATTACTGAATATACAACAGAAGATGGTACAGAAAATGCAAATGTAGCTAATGGTAATGTTGATCTCCAGATTGCTAACGTAGCCGGTAAGGGACTTCCTTCAACAGGTGGAATGGGCAGAACTATTCTCTATGTTTGCGGCGGTATCGTAGTTCTCGGCGCTGGCGTTCTTCTTATCAC
>JBJFBR010000015.1:0-4558 GCA_051888545.1 Oscillospiraceae bacterium | reverse complement strand
GTTGCAAAAATTCTGGAACTTGTGGAAAACTCCGGCACAAAAAAAGCAAAGGCAGAAAACTTCATTACAAAATTTGCAAAGTACTATACTCCATGCGTTGTAATCGGTGCACTGCTATTGGCATTTATTCCGCCAATCTTTATGGGAAACTTTGCAGACTGGATTCACAGAGCACTTGTATTCCTGGTTATTTCCTGCCCATGTGCATTGGTTATATCTGTACCCCTCAGCTTTTTCGGCGGAATAGGCGGAGCATCAAAACAAGGAATTTTAGTCAAAGGCGGAAACTATCTTGAAGCATTGTCCCATGCAGACACATTTGTTTTTGATAAAACAGGTACGCTCACCAAAGGCGTTTTCAAGGTTACAGCTGTTCATCCGAATAATCACAGTCCGGCAGAATTGCTTGAAATAACTGCTGCAGCGGAAATGTATATGGATCACCCCATTGCATTATCCATAAAAAAAGCCTGGGGAAAAGCAATAGAAAGCTCAAGAGTTGCCGGCTCAGAACAAATCACAGGAATGGGAGTAAAAGCTGTTATTGACGGCAAAGAAGTTTATGCCGGAAACGAAAAGCTGATGAAAAGTCTTAACATTTCTCCCGCAGACTGCGGCACTCATCACATCGGGACAGTTATCCATGTTGTAACAGACGGAACATATGCCGGACATATTGTTATATCTGATGAAATCAAACCTGAAGCAAAATCCGCACTGAAAGAGATTAAAAATCATGGTATCAGGCGTCTTGTTATGCTGACAGGAGACAGCAGAGAAATCGGAGAAAAAATCGGTTCAGACCTTGGAATGGACGAAGTTTATGCCGAGCTTTTGCCTGCAGACAAAGTTGAAAAAGTAGAAGATCTTTTATCATCAGAAAGCGAAAAAAGCAAGCTTGTATTTGTAGGTGACGGTATAAATGACGCACCTGTTCTTACCCGTGCAGACATTGGAATTGCCATGGGGGCAATTGGTTCTGACGCTGCCATTGAAGCTGCCGACATTGTGCTTATGGACGACAATCCAGAAAAAATACCAACAGTTATTGATATTGCTCACAGAACCATGAGAATTGTTATGGAGAACATAATTTTTGCACTGAGTGTAAAAGCTGTAATACTGATTTTTGGAGCTTTGGGGCTTGCAGATATGTGGGCTGCGGTATTTGCCGATGTAGGAGTCTCGGTAATAGCAATTCTCAATGCAATGCGAACATTAATGTACAAAAAAAATAAAAAAGCGAGGTCTTGAACCCCGCCTTTTTTTATCTGAAAAATTATTGTTCAATTTCAATAAGCTTTGTGCCTTCATTATCAATTTTCAGCTCATGCACCTGCCAGTTTGAAAGTCCCATATTATCCAATGAGAACTTGACCTTTCCCGAAAAGTACTTGTTGCTTTCATCAGCAATAGCCATAATTGTAGGACCTGCACCGCTGACATAAACTGCATATGCACCATGAGTATACGCCATATCAAAGATATCCTTGCAGTGGTCAATGAGCGGCATACGATAAGGCTGATGAAGCTTATCATCAACTGCTGTACGAAGATTCTCATACTTTCCTGTAAGCAATGACGCTGAAAAAAGTGCGGCTCTTGAAAGATTATAAACAGCATCTTTGCGTGGTATTTCAGTTGGCAGACAGGCTCTTGCCTTTTCGGTTTTCAGCTCAAAATCAGGTATGATTGCCACAAATTTAAGCTTTGTGAAAACTTCCTGCTTTACCCAATGCACCTTTCTTCCGTCAAAAACAGCAGTTACAATACCCCCCAGAAGCGCAGGTGCAGTATTGTCAGGATGCCCTTCTATCTGTGCCGAAAGGTCAACCAGGTCGTCTTTGGAAAGCGGGTTGCCAAGCATTTTGTTTGCACCCACCAGTCCTGCAATTATGCAGGCTGATGATGAACCTAATCCCCTTGCCAAAGGGATATTGTTCGTCTGCACCAGTTTCAGGCCTTTAAGCTCCTTGCCGCAGACTTTATATAAATCTTTTGCGGAAATATATATCAGATTGCTTTCATCAGTCGGAATATCCAGACCGTCGGTAGAAGAAATATCTATTGTGTCGCTTTCTTCCATTTCCACATAATTATAAAAGTTCAGAGCAAGTCCCAATGCATCAAAGCCTGCACCTAAATTTGCCGATGTGGCAGGTATTCTGATTCGTATCATACTATCGTCCCAATTATCCCAAAAGTCTTATTTTGCTTGCAATTTCACAGTTTCTTGCAAGGAGTTCCAGATCTGCATCAATTTCCTCTTCAACCATAGTAGGGGTAATAAATGCAAGTTCATTATCTTCTCTGCCTGCACGCTCAATATACATAAGCTTACCGAAAATTTCAGAAATTGACGGCTTAAGCTCGTCAGCGTTTTCTGCTTTTATGCGTACATACATGGAAGTCTCATTCTTTTTATAAGGTATAACATAGTCCTTATCATCACAGTCTTCCCAATCAATGGGAAGAAGTCTGTCCTTATGCTTAAGGCAGTCAATGATATCTCCTACAACTGCCGATGCAGTAGGGAGCTTTCCGGCACCCTGACCGTAGAACATTACATCTCCTGCTCCGTCGCAGTTTACGGTAATTGCGTTATAGTTTTCTTCAACAGAAGCAATAAGATTGTTCTTCGGAACAAGACGAGGACAAACCATAGCTGTGATTTTATCTTCCCCCACACGTTTTACACTTCCGATAAGCTTGATTGCATAGCCTGCATTTTCAGCATATTCCATATCGTCCAAGGTGATTTTTGAGATACCTGAGCAATGAACCTGTTCCGGATAAACCTGCTTGCCGTAAGCAAGTGACGCTAGGATACATACCTTTCTGCAAGCGTCATAGCCTTCAATATCAGCAGTTGGGTCATGCTCTGCATATCCTAAATCCTGTGCCACTTTCAACGCTGTTTCAAAGTCCCACTGTTCCTTGAACATTTTTGTCAGAATAAAGTTTGTTGTACCGTTAAGTATACCGTTTATCTTTATAATTTCATTGCCTGCAAGACACTTTGAAATCGGTCTTAAAATAGGGATTCCGCCTCCTACGCTTGCCTCAAAAAGATAGTTGCAGTTATGCTGACGTGCAATGTTAATAAGTTCTGCACCGTGAGTTGCAACCAATTCCTTATTTGATGTTACAACGCTCTTGCCTTTTTCCAGAAGTCTTTTTGTATATTCATAAGCAAAAGTCTTGCCTCCCACAACTTCGGCAACGACCTCTACTTCATCATCATTCAATATCTGCTCAAAATCCTTTGTAAGCTTATCGGCATATGGGCTGTCAGGGAAATCTCTTATATCCAGAATATATCCGAGAGAACAATCTCTTCCCACCTTTTCGCAGATCGACTCACGGTTTTTTTCAAACAATTCAACCGTTCCGCTGCCGACAACACCAAATCCTATAACAGCAATTTTAGACATATTAATTCTTTCCTTTCCAAAATAACAAACTTACTTTATTTCTGATTCTTTGAATTTACACAAGGGTGTAAATCTATTCACCCGAAATTATTCTGACTTCAACAACTCCGTAAAGCTCCATCAATGCACTTTTAAGCTCAGACATACTATGTGCCTTATAATCAAATCTGAGAGATATTGATACTGTAGCCACAGAATCAATGGGGATATTCTGATTTATTGTCAGTATATTGGCATTCAGCTCATAGAGCTTTGATATAATAGACGACAAAACGCCTTTCTCATCACGAAGAACGCAATATACCGAAAGCATATTATCCGAAAACCGTTCCTCATAATTAAATACGGAGTCTTTATATTTATAGTATGCGCTGCGTGAGATTCCCACAGCCCGACAGGCTTCCGCCGAAGTGGATACTTCTCCCGTTGCACGCATTTGTTTTGCTTTAAGCACCTTTAAAATAATATCGGGCAAAACGTCAGAATCAACTATTATAAGTTCACCCGAACTTTCTTTCAAAAAGTCCACCTCCAACGAACAAGTGTTTTTATCACAAGAACAAATATAACACTTTTCACCTGCTTTGTCAAGGGCTTTCACTATGTTTACACCAATATCAGCAGATATAAGTTGGGAAAATCACTAAAAAGATTTATGCAAATTTGTGTAAGATGCATAGTTGAAAAAAACGGTAATATGTGTTATTATTATTGTAGTTATATGTTATACGATTCGTATAATATGTGATAAAAAAATTATTTATTGGAGGTAATAAAGTGAAACTTAAAAAGATTTTAGCCACACTTTCAGCTGCAGCTATAGCAGCAACCGTGGTTGCTATTCCTGCAAGTGCCGGAAAAGGTGCTCCTATCGGTGTTCCGACAGATGACGGCTGGATTCTGGAGCAAAAAGGCGTTCTTGCAAAGAAAATGGTTATCGGAAGTGACGATGATAAACCATGTTTCCCGAATGTTCAGGCTTCATGGGACAAAATCCTCAAGGCAAAAACAGTTCGTCTCACAATATCAGGAGGCTACTTCTTTGACGATGACGGATTTGAAGATGGCTGGAATGCTTCAGGTGCCGTAGTTGTGGGATGCTCACAAAATGGTTGGATGAAAGC
>JBJFBR010000014.1:0-4588 GCA_051888545.1 Oscillospiraceae bacterium | reverse complement strand
TGACTTGTTCCAGGCTTATATTGTATTGATAGTCAGGACTAATGTTTAGTCAAAAAAAGAGTTCACCAAACTATGGTGGACTCTTTTTATATGTTGTTATGAATTTGTTAAATCGCTGCCTATGAAAAATTCAAAAAATATCGCAGAGAAATGAAATATCACTCTCTGCGATTTAAATAATATAAAGTTATTTCGTACCGAAAATTCTGTCTCCGGCATCGCCCAGGCCGGGAACAATGTAAGCGTCCTCGTTGAGCTTTTCATCAAGATTACCTACATAAATGTCGATATCAGGGTGAGCTGCTCTCAGAGCGTCAAGACCCTCAGGTGCGGCAATAATGCACATGAATTTTATATTTGTGCAACCCTTTTCCTTGAGGAAATCAACGGCCTGAACAGCTGAACCGCCTGTTGCAAGCATTGGATCGCAAATAATTACCAATCTTTCATTTATTCTTTCAGGCAATTTGCAGTAATATTCATGAGGTTCATGGGTAACTTCATCACGGTAAAGACCGATATGCCCAACCTTTGCTGATGGAACAAGTGCAAGGAGTCCGCTTACCATTCCCAACCCTGCTCTAAGGATCGGAACAATAGCAAGTTTTTTACCTGTAAGCATTGGCAGCTTTCTGGTTGTGATAGGGGTTGTAATCTCCACATCTTCAGTCGGAAGATCTCTCATGGCTTCATACCCCATAAGCATTGCTACTTCCTCAACAAGTGTTCTGAATTCTCTAGTTCCGGTTTTTTCATTGCGCATAAGTGATATTTTATGCTTGACTAATGGATGATTGATAATGTTTACCGTTCCCATTTATAAAAGTCCTTTCTATTTATCTTTATTTTTTTGCTTTTTTGAAAGCATAATATTTGCAAGAATACCAAGAATAAGTGCTGCTGCAACTTCAGTAAGAGTAACTTTTCCAAATGTAAGAGTAAGTCCGCCGATACCTGCGATAAGGATTACTGAAACTACAAATAAATTTCTGTTTTCATCAAGGTTGACCTGCTGAATCATTTTAAGACCGGATACTGCAATAAAGCCGTAAAGAGCAATACATACTCCGCCCATTACGCATGCAGGAATAGAATCTACGAAAGCAACCAGTGGAGTAATGAATGAAAAGAGCATACATCCGATTGCTGCAGCAAAAATCGTTATAACAGAAGCATTTCTGGTAATAGCAACACAGGCTACGGATTCTCCGTAAGTAGTGTTTGGACATCCGCCAAACAGAGCTCCCACAACTGACCCTACGCCGTCTCCGAGAAGAGTTCTTGTAAGACCCGGTTCTTCAAGCAGATCATGACCGATAATTGAAGAAAGATTTTTGTGGTCGGCAACGTGTTCAGCGAAAACTACCATAGCAACTGGAACATAAGCTACAAAAATAGTAGCAAAGTAAGAGAAATCCAATTCTTTAAATCCTTTAATACCCGAAATAAAAGCAAAGTCGGGAACGCTGAAGAAAGTACTCAGACTTATACTGCCGTCCTTGAGCATATAGCTTTTAAAAACGCTGAAATCAATAATTTTAAGAGCATCTATATCACATATATTTCCGATAACTGTGAAAATTGAAGCTGTGGCATATCCGGCAAGAATACCGATAACAAACGGTATAAGCTTAACATTTTTCTTTCCATATGTTGAGCAGAGCATAACTACTGCAAGAGTAACCATACCGCAAATAAAAGCGATATAAGGCGAACCGACCGCTGTGGATGTAACATTTTCAACTATTTCAGGAGAACCGCTTTCAACTGAAACAGCATATTCGGTAATTGTTTTTGTCACATCACCCTTCATCAAGTCACCGATAGCATTTCCGGCAAGTGAAAGACCTATAATAGCAACAGTAGGTCCGATAACTATTGCAGGCATAAGCTTGTTCAGCCAGCCAACTCCCACAAACTTGACTACTATAGATATTACAACATAAACAAGACCAGCAAGCGCTGCACCGATAATAAGTCCCAGCATGCCAAGCTGCATTGAAACTCCGCCTGCAAAGGCAGCAGCCATAGAACCCAGAAAAGCAAAAGATGATCCTAGAAAAACAGGACTCTTTTTCTTGGTAAAAAGAATATACACAATAGTACCTACGCCTGCTCCGAACATTGCGGCTGCAGGAGTAAGACCGTTACCGACTATAAGCGGAACGGCGATTGTCGCAGCAAGTATGGCAAGCATCTGCTGCAAAGCGAAGACAACAAGCTGACTGAATTTAGGCTTGTCTGATACATCAAAAATTAGATTCAAAAAAGCACCCCATTTAAATTATTTTCAGCAGTTGCATCAATGCACTACCTTTATAATTTTAACTTATTCGACACGCTTTGTCAATATTATATGTGCTGTATTTTCCTATTCATTTTTGTGCGGCTTGACTAAAAGAAAAGATTGATTAATTATCTTCAAGATCATACTTTAATTTTATATTCGTAATAAATTTTTGCAGGTATAATTAAATCATTGATAAAATCGTATGATATATAAAAATATAGTTGCTTGTGTGATTTTAAAGAAATATTTGTTTATATCCCCCAAATAGGGGATGCATTTTTTAAAAAAATTAGTATAATTAAAATTAGAAAAAGAATAGTATTAACTGTTTCAGAGAGCGAGGTGAAAATAATGCGGAGGGTAGTGGTAGATATGCAAAACACTCTTTTTTCAGATGCAATAGCAAAAGCTTTATGGAATTTTGATTCTGACTTTAATGTTCTGCAAAGTGAAAATCCTAAAAATACTTTGGATTTGTGTAATTATTCCAATGCCAATATACTCATAATGGAGGTTACAGCTTATTCGCCATGGAAATTGGAAGATCGTATGAAAATCCGTAATGAACTGAAAGAAAAAAATCCTAGATGTAAAATTGTACTGATTGTAGATGAAAATACACAAAACAAACTAGCTGACAGAGTTCGTCTTGCAAAAAAAGACGGCTTGATTGACGGTTTTTTGTATAGCTCTGTTTCCTCCACTTATCTGTCTGCTATGATTGATGCATTGTAAATAGAACAGCGGAGACAAAATTAAATATTGTTAAGAAGTAACGGTATATTTTAGCTGAAGGCAGTAATTTGTATTATGCTCTTATGATGAATGTCAAATAAAAGTTACCGAACGATGAGAGCATATATTCTGTTTTAAGCTTGAAGTAAAAGAGTTTTATTAGGGTGCTCTTTAAATACTCTAAAATTTATAATTAAGAGGCGTTTAATATGAAAAAATTAGTATCATTAATGTTGGCAGCCGGAATGTTGTTATCACTGACATCCTGCGGCGAAAGCAAAAAAGGTAATGAAAGCAAAGCTAGTAATGAATCAACTGTTAAAGTACAAGAGCTGGATTATGCAAATTTAACTGAAGATGATTTGCTGAAAAGTATTGTTAAGGATCAGCAGAATGTTACCCTTGAGGAATTTACAGAACTGGTTTCTACTTTATCTAATGTTAAGATTACAGAGGATATGGGTTTAGAGGATAATATTACTTTTAAAGCAATAAAAAAACTCAGAGACAATAATGCAAATCTGCCGGAGGCATCAGAATACGTAGCACCGCTGCTGAAAAGTGATTCGCCACAGGTTCGAGGCTATGCAATATCTAATACTTCTTCACTTTTCGGTGTAAGTGATGAACATGTTTCCGATATAAAAGAATTGCTCATAAATGAAAAAGACCCGTATGTCCTTTGCTGTGCTGTAAATACTCTTGCAAATGAAGGCGGAAGCGATGCTGATGTAGGAAAATTCTTATTGGATATGGCAAAACACGAAAACAAATATGTTAGAAAACAAGCTGCTTATGCTATAGGAAATTCGTGGAATAAAAATCTGAACGGAGCAGTTGATGCTATAATAACATTGATGAATGATTCTGATGACGATGTCCGAGATGCGGCATACAGCAGTGCAGGTAAACTTGCAGATGAAAAAGTTATTGAACCGATTACTGCCATGCTTAAAAACCCGGATGAAGCTAAATTCCATAGCAGCGGAATAAGAAGTCTGGTTACTCTTTGGTATGATTATCCGTTCCATGAAAATACAAGTGCAGCAGCATATAAAGCGACAATGGACTACTTAAAGACAACACCAGCCTCGGATAAGGTTCCGGCATGGACGGCAATTACAAGTTTTGAAAGCAAGTCAGAAAGTAGTTTTGATGAGTGGCGTGCGAAAGCAACCTATTATAATCCTGATGAAATTGCTAAGGTTATGACTGATTTGGTAAAAAATCCTGATGTTAACTGGCTTGGAAGAACCGGTGCAATTGGCGTTGTAGCATCACATTGTTCTAAAGAAGCATTTGATGGTCTGGGTACGGTTGTTAAAGGCTTAACGGATGATAAAGCACAATTTGTTCAGGATGAATACGATTCACAGGCTGAAGAATTAAATAAGCAATAAAAAATCTAGTTAATGTAGTATTATTCAGAAGTACCTTCAATGTATGCAGAACAGTATAGCTGCAAATTTTGTTTCAGTATTGAAAAATCTGATTTTTCTGCTATTAAAAGATGATATGCGGGATTGGCAGTAAAGAACAGCGTATTTTTATTCTTTTATCATG
>JBJFBR010000013.1:0-4617 GCA_051888545.1 Oscillospiraceae bacterium | reverse complement strand
TCTTTAATGAAAAGCATATCTTCCGCAAGATTTTCCGCAGTCTGATACGGAGAACCCACCATAAATCCTGTTCCTACCTGATATCCGATTTTTTTAAGATTATAAAGGCATTGCTTTCGGTTATCTAAAGACAATTCTATTGGATGCAGCCTTTTATAATGCTCATTATCGGCAGTTTCATGCCTAAGCAAATATCTGTCTGCACCTGCGTCAAAATATGCTTTATACTGCTCATAAGTCTTTTCGCCGATTGAAAGAGTAACGGCACAATCAGGAAAGTTTTTCTTTACATCAGAAATTATATTACAAAGTTTATCATCAGTATAAAAATTATCTTCTCCGCCCTGAAGTACAAAGGTACGAAAGCCAAGCTTATATCCTTCCTCACAGCAGGAATATATCTCATCTTCCGTTAATCTGTAACGGCTGCAATTTTTATTGCTGCGTCTTATGCCACAGTACAGACAATCGTTTTTGCAATAGTTTGTAAATTCAATAAGCCCACGGATATAAACATCTTTTCCATAGTACCTTTCTCTCACCCTGCGGGCTTTTGTAAACAAATACTCATCAGATTCTTCTGTATGATTCTCAATTATATATTTATATTCATCAAGAGTAAGCTTATGCTCAGTTTCAAGTTTATCCAGAAGGAAAAAAATATCTATGTTATTTCACCTCATTTTCTTTGGAATAAATAGTCTTGCAGGTAACGCCTTTTATCCTTCCCAGCTTTCCCGAAAGAGTATTGATAACATCCATGGGAGCGTCAAGCACTACACTGATAATATTCAGATTATCTTTTGCTCTGGGTATTCCCATTCTTCCGATTATATACTCATTATAGCTATGAAGAATGTCATTTATCTGCTTTGAACATTCCTTATCATACACCATTATTCCAATCAATGCTGCTCTGTTCATATTTATAATAATCCTTTCAAACTATAAAAAATCCTGCCTTTCTGAGAAAAGACAGGAATAAACCATACCGACAAAAGCCGATAAAGATTATTTATATTATTTATGTCTTTTCCGTCAGTTTAACTTTCGGTAAGAATATAAAGGCAACGAATATTGCTTTAAAAGAAATTCCCCGTCAGAAATCCTTTCGGGTCATTTTATAAACTAATAAGAGAGCAAGCCGATAAGCCGAGTTTTGTCGTGTGCGATAATCTATCTAGATTCATTGTCGCCAATGAATTCAAGCCATCTATAGCCATAAGTCTGACGAGCAGCCATTGACTTATAAACTACCATTGATGTTGCATCGGATAAGGTTTACATGGCAGCAATATCTCTATTGCTCCGGTGAGCTCTTACCTCGCCTTTCCACCCTTACCGTTAAAAACGGCGGTATATTTCTGCTGCACTTGCTCTAAGGTCGCCCTCGGCTGATGTTATCAGCTACCCTGCTCTGTGATGCTCGGACTTTCCTCATGAACTGAAGCGTTCACGCTATCGCATAGCTTACTCTCATATATATTATATCATTTTTCAAAATCAATGTCAAATATTTTAATTCCTATAATTGACGCTTTGCTCTTGCAAAAAATAAGGAATTATGGTATCATAGCAATAGATATCGGAAAGGACTTGAAAATATGAATTACGCTGAAGAATCACTTAAACTTCACTATAAATGGAAAGGCAAAATTGAAGTAAACTGCCGTGTTCCTCTTGAAACAAGAGATGACCTATCTCTTGCTTACACTCCCGGGGTAGCACAGCCTTGTCTTGAAATTCAGAAGGATATCAACAAAAGCTATGAACTTACAAGACGTTCAAACCTTGTTGCAGTTATAACAGACGGTACTGCAATTTTAGGTTTGGGCGACATTGGTCCCGAAGCAGGTATGCCTGTAATGGAAGGAAAATGTGCGCTTTTCAAAGCCTTTGGAGATGTTGACGCCATTCCCCTTTGCGTTAAATCAAAGGATGTTGACGAAATCGTAAGAACTATAAGCCTTATTTCAGGCAGTTTCGGCGGAATAAACCTTGAAGACATTGCAGCTCCACGCTGTTTTGAAATAGAGAAAAAACTCAAAGAATGCTGTGACATTCCTATTTTCCATGATGACCAGCATGGTACAGCAATCGTTGTAGGCGCAGGAATAATCAATGCCTGCAAGGTTACAGGCAAGAAGCTTGAAGACATAACAGTTGTTATAAACGGCGCAGGTTCTGCGGGAATTGCAATCTGCAAATTCCTGCTTTCTCTTGGAGTAAAAGATGTTATCATGGTTGACATAAAGGGTATAATCTGCCAGGGCGGAGAATTCCTTAACCAGGCTCATGAGGAAATTTCAAAAATCACTAACAAAACAAAACGCACAGGTACTCTTGCCGATGCAATGAAGGGTGCAGATGTTTTTGTCGGTGTTTCAAAGCCCAACCTTGTCAATGCTGAAATGATTCAGTCAATGAACGAAAAGCCGATAATCTTTGCCATGGCGAATCCTACTCCTGAAATTATGCCTGACAAAGCAAAAGAAGCCGGAGCTGCCGTTGTTGGAACAGGACGTTCAGACTTCCCCAATCAGATCAATAACGTACTTGTTTTCCCCGGCGTTTTCAGAGGAGCTTTGGACTGCAGGGCAAAAGACATAAACTCAGAGATGAAAATTGCTGCTGCACACGCTATTGCCGACTATATTCCTGACAATGAGCTTAATGCCGAAAACATAATCCCGTCAGCTCTTGACAAAAATGTAGCTATGGCAGTTGCAAAAGCGGTTGCAAAGGCTGCAAGAGATTCGGGCTGTGCAAGGATTTAATACATATTTCAGACTGTGTTATTTAAGGGACAGCCCTCTCGTACAGGGTAAATTTTGCTTATGAAACATTCCGGCACTATTTTAATCTTGCTCCGGAAAGTTTTATAGCTCAACATACAAAAGATCAACGTGCAAAGTATTTTACTCTGCACGTTATTTTTATTTATTAAGCTTTTTGCGGATATCTTTCCAGTCAGGACAATACTTTGCTACCAGGTCCCAGAAATCCTTACTATGATTCATATATTTTAAATGACAAAGCTCATGAATCACAACATATTCCAGGCAGTCCCTATCATGAAAAATGATATTATAGTTTATAGAGATATTGCCCTTTGAAGAGCAGCTTCCCCACCTGCTCTTCATATTTTTTACAGTTACTTTTTTGGGATAAAGCTCAAGCTTTGGACAAATTTCTTTAAATGCAAGATTTATCTGCTCACAGGCAAAATCAGACAAAAGACTATCCACCTGCATTTTTATCTGCTCTTTGGTTATATCTTTATGAACAGCAATCATAATACTATTATCAGAAAAATACGGTTTAAAATATCTATTGCTTTCCACAAGCTTCAGACTATAATTTTTCCCGAGAAGCGGTGCGGTTTCGCCGTCTTCATATCTGAAAAAACCATATATTTTTTTATTTTCATGGCTTTGCATATGCTTTTTAAGCCAATCTCGATGCTGATTCAAAAGCTTAACGGCAGTTTCCTTTGGCTCGCCCCACGGCAGCTTTACGGTAACAATACCCTCACGAACAGAAATATAGCACCGTTTCCGGTCGCCTATATCCAGTACATAGTCAACAGAAGTACCGTCATCAAGAACAGCTTTTTCATTAATCAGAATGTTTCTCATTGTGATGCACTCTGAGATGCCTGAGTTGTCTGTGCTGTGGTCGTATAGTTTGCATCATAGCTTATATAATCAGAAGAAACATATCCCTCCAGACCTGCATAGGTGACCTTTGTAAAGCCGTTGTCAAGCTTTTCGATAACCTGAACAGGCTCTCCGGGCATAATTTCAAGATAATTCTGACCGTCCTTTTGCGGATTTTTACGCAAAATCAAATAATCTGTTGCATAAGCGGTATTGGTATTGCTGTTTGAACCTGCATCAGATTTTTTAGAGGTTGTTGAAGTCTGGTTCTTATCAGAAGATTTAGTTGTCTGGGCAGATTTCTTTGTAGTTGTTGCAGGTTTGCTCACAGTTGTGGTAACTGTTCCGGTATAAAATCCTTCAGGGATTTCGGAAGTATTGCTTTTAAAAAGCAGTTTTGAAAGCAAAAATACTACAAGAATCATTGCTAACAGTATTAAAGCCACACCGCCTATCTTCATTTTAAATGTTCCCTTTGAAGATTTTTTATTATTGCTCATATTCATGACCTTCCTTTTTATACAAATCTGATTCTATTCGGGCAATGGTGCAACAACCTTTTTATATGCAATTTTCAATGCAAAAACCGAACAAGCAAGAGATACGACCTCTGAAATTATAAATGCTGTCCATATATAGTCCACATTTGAATAGTGGGTTGCTCTGGCAATTATATATGCCGCCGGAAGAAGTATCACAAGCTGTCGTGCTATAGACACAAACATTGAAAAAATACTGTATCCCAGAGCCTGAAGTGATGAGGAAATAACAATATCAATTCCCGCAAATATAAAGCTTGCACTTATAATTCTCAGCGCCATAACGCCCATTGACATCATATTTTCTGATGCACTGAACATTTTCAGCAGCTGCGACGGAAGAACCTGCATTATAAGTGTGCCCACCGCCATAATTACCGTTGCATAAAGCATTCCGTATTTTATGGAATCGGACATAC
>JBJFBR010000012.1:0-4646 GCA_051888545.1 Oscillospiraceae bacterium | reverse complement strand
CAAGTGTAGTCAAAAGTTCTGATGTTTCTTCGGCAATTAATTCATATATTGACTCCACTATAGATTATATGAACAATAAAGCCACTGAAAAACCAACTAGCATCTACGATTATACTGCTATTGAAACTGCTCTTAATAATGACTATGCCCGCTGGGCAAAAGAAAACAATAAAACCATTGATGATATTGCCAAGAAAAATATTGATTATACATTAAATCATATAAAGGAATCAATAGATTCTAAGTTGGATGTAATGATGTTTACTTACTTGAATGATTATGGTATTTCTGATTTTATTCATAATCATTATAACATAATTAAACTTGCAAGAATTATAAGCATCTCGCTTTCAGCAGTTTTGATTTTATTGCTGCTTCTTATCAATAAAAGGCATGTCAATAACGGACTATATTGGATTGGATGCTCTTCTTTAATTTCAGGTATTATATTCTGTATACCGACAATTTATTTAAAAGCTACAAATTATTTTGACGGACTTATCTTAAAAAACGATTCTATTTATAAATCACTAACTGAACTGTTATATAATTTTGTTGACAGATTGCTTATATGCGGAATTATTATGGTTGTTGTTGGAGTTGCCCTGTTCGTTGCAGATTACTTTATGTGTAAGAATTCACAAAGCAGGAACAGTCGTCCTGTATATATGGACTAACAAAAAACGGTTTTGCAAAAAATGCAAAACCGTTTTTTATGTACTAATTAATAATCCAACATTGCATACGTTGCACCGGCAAAAACAACACATAATATGATAACTAAAACTAAAATAATAGCTGTTATAATTAAGTTAGCCTTTGCCCAATTCTTTACAGACTGGTCATTGGAGCAGCACAATGCAATAATTGTACCTATTAGCGGCAGAAATGAAGCAAGCAAAAGCCAGCCAATCCAACCGCCCATTCCTGTTACCTGCTGTACAGGCATTGCAGGCTGCTGATAATATTGCTGCTGTGCCTGAGGACCGTTAGGCTGAACACTTTGATTATATCCGCCTTGAACATTCTGTGAAGCTCCGCAATTTCTGCAAAATGTTTCATCATCATTCATTTGACTTCCGCAATTCAGACAAAATTTTGACATAAAATCTCCTCCTATATTTTTTATTATTATAACATATTTTGATATAAAAAACAAGAGTTAAATTGCTATTTAGTTACTTTTTTAAAATAAAAATCGGAATTGGCGGATTATTTTTACGGTTATAATATGTATTAAGTATAACGGTGAATTTATCTGAAGGCAATAATTCCATCAAACTCAGAATTGCATTCTTTTCTTCAAAACCGGTATCTCCGCCGCTGTAAACACAAAGGCTCATAATTCCGCCGGGTTTTAAAATATTCAGCGATTTATTTATAGCCTGCAAGCTTGTATCTGCTCTTGTAGCTATACTGTGGTCACCTCCGGGAAGATAACCAAAATTAAAGCAAATAACATCAGCGCTGTTTTCAGCGAAATACTTATCAATGTTTTCGTGGCCGTCCATAATTAGTTTTGCTCTTTCGAACATATTATTCTTCTTTAACAGCTTTTCAGTATTTTCAAAAGCTGTTTTTTGTATATCAAAAGCAGTAACTTTACCGATTTCACCGGCTAATTCACACAGAAACAATGTATCATTGCCATTTCCCATAGTAGCATCAATATATATGCCATCAGGTTCAGCCATTGATTTTATAATTTTATGACACCAATCCGTTATTTTAATATTCATACTATCACCTTATAAAAGAATATCTCCGCCCAACGATTTATTTAATACTTCACTTACATTCAATCCGCAGCTGTCAGCAAGCCATAACTTCATATACACAGAAATAGGTGAAATATTATAAACCGGCATAATACAAAGCTCTTTAAAATATTTTGTGCTTTCATATGATTTATTATCTGTTACACCTGTTATAAAACATTTTATTCCTAATCTTTCAGCTTTATTAAAAAAATCTGTAACAAATTCTGATTTTGTATTTATTGTTCCTGAATGAAAGCTTTCGTGAATTATATATTTTATATCCTTATTCAATTCAGGATATTTAACACCGACATACGGCTTTATGCAAACAATACTATTGGATTGTTCTGTCAGACTATTTGCATCAAATATGCTTATTTCATCTTTTCGTTCAGAAAATGCAGCATTTTTGTGAAAGATGAAATTATTATCATAATAACCATAGAATTGATTTTTTACGCTATATACAGCGTCTGTAAAAGCCATACCCTGCAAAAGTCTTGTTGCCCGGTGAACTGTTATATCCTCATTTACGTTTTTATAAACAGTCCATACTCCCCTTCCACGATTTTCTGAAATAAATCTGACTGCTCCCCGCAAATTATCCAAACCATTGGCACGGCTATCTTCAATAGGATAATTGCTTGAAATTATACAAACCGGTATTGAGTCATTGCCAAGGCAATAACCTAATGCTGCTGAAGTGTATTGCAATGTATCTGTACCATGTGCAACTACTATACCGTCATATTTATCTGAATTTGATTTTACAGAATTAACAAGCAATTTTATATTTTCCCCGGTATTGTTTTCGCTTAGTTCAAAATACGGTGTTATAACGTCATAATCAAAATCAATGCCGAAGTGTTTATCATATTCAGTTAAAAGTATCTGAGGCTTTTTATTGTCAATTCCAATAAACTTATCTCCCACAGTACTTCCTATTGTTCCCCCTGTAAATACAAACAGCAGCTTCATTTTGCACACCTCGTAAAAAATCAGATTTTCAGCATTCTGGGTTTTCTGTTCTTGAAATATGTTATATATTTAAAGCCTGCCTGTCCGGCAAGTTCTATACCTTCGGCAATTCCCTTTCCCAAATCTTCAGCACAATGGGAATCCGAACCTACAGATACAATTTCTCCGCCAAGACTATGAAACATCTTAACATATTTTAAATCGGGAAAGGTTTTACCGTACTTTTGCCTTAGCCCTGACGTATTTATTTCTATTCCCTTGCCGTTCTGAATCAGCGTTTTAAAAATCAATCTGATTATATCCTCATACTTTGCCATATCTATATTAATTCCAGAATTGCCTTCAATATACCTTAAAGGATAAGTTAAATGACCTAAAATATCAAATTTATTCCACTTAACCATTTCTAGAACCTGAGTAAAATAGTTTTCAAGCAAAGCATCAATCTGTACTGCGTTCATCTCATCATACTTCAAATAATAAAAATCATATTCACCTTTATTCATATGATGAGAGCCAATAATAAAATCCAGACGGGAATCATCTGCTATTATTTCAGCTTTAGAAATATTCTGCATAGGCTGACCAAGCTCAATGCCGCATAAAAGATTCGGGAAATCATCTTTCAGCTTGCTTACTGTTTCAATGCTTTTAAGTGCATATTCTCCTGAGCCATACATATCATAGTCAACAATGCTTTCATCTTCTGCATTGTCCCAATAGTTCACATCGCAGTGATCTGTTACAGCATATGCCGCAAGTCCTAATTCCTTAGCTCTGTTGCACATTTCCAATGGTGAAGATTTTGCATCAGGGGAAAATGATGTATGTGTGTGGCAGTCAATATAATTCAAGCTCATAAAAATTCCTCATTATAATACATATCCCCCGCAAATAACGGGGGATAAAACAAAATCAAATACAACTATTATGTTATCACATATTAATTGACGGCTTCCAATAAATGGAGTTATAATCAGTTTTTAAGTGAATGCAGCGGTGCAGGAATCTGTCCGCCGCGATTAATAAACTTTGAAGGAGATTCTTTCTTGAGCGGCATAACAGGACCGCATCCGAAAAGTCCGCCCCAATCAAGTTCTTCTCCGACTTCTTTGCCGATAGCAGGAATAACTCTTACAGCAGTTGTTTTGCAGTTTACCATACCTATAGCTGCCTCATCAGCAATAATAGCTGATATTGTATCCGCCGGAGTATCACCGGGAATAACAATCATATCAAGTCCTACTGAGCATACGGCAGTCATAGCTTCAAGCTTTTCAATAGACAATGTACCTGCTTTTGCAGCGTCAATCATACCTGCATCCTCTGAAACAGGGATAAATGCACCGGAAAGTCCTCCGATTTTTGAACAAGCCATTACTCCGCCTTTTTTAACTGCGTCATTAAGCAATGCAAGGCAGGCTGTTGTTCCGTGGGTTCCGCATCTTTCAAGACCGATTTCCTCAAGGATATGTGCAACCGAGTCGCCTACTGCAGGTGTCGGAGCAAGTGAAAGGTCTACTATTCCAAATGGTACGCCAAGGCGTTCAGAAGCAGTAACCCCTACCAGCTGTCCTACTCGTGTAATTTTATATGAAATCTTTTTAATAACATCTGCAATCTTTGTAATGTCAGCATCAGGATATTTTCTCAATGCTGCTCTGACAACTCCCGGGCCGGATACACCAACATTTATCATGCAATCAGGTTCACCCACACCGTGGAATGCTCCTGCCATAAACGGATTATCTTCAACAGCATTACAGAATACAACAAGCTTTGCAGCACCAAAACAGTTGGTATCAATAGTTTTTTCAGCACATTCTCTGATTATTCCGCCCATCATCTTGCAGGCATCAAGGTTGATACCTGTTTTTGTTGAGCCGATATTTACAGACGAACAAACTC
>JBJFBR010000011.1:0-4764 GCA_051888545.1 Oscillospiraceae bacterium | reverse complement strand
TAATATTCAGGCTTACCTTTCTGAACGCCGCAGCCAAGAACATTAGTTACTGTAATACCTGTAACATGAATCTTCTGTAATGCGTCCATAAGTGCATTGAGCTTCTGCTGCTTGCAGACAACAACAATCTTTGTAATCTTAGGTGTATTTGCTGAAGTATTTGTTGTATAGGTTTTAACAGGAACAGCATCTTCAACAGTTGCAACTGTTGGTTCAACTTCCATATCAGGTGTTACCTTTACAACGCTCTTAGCGTCATCTTCAACATATGAAAGTGAAGCTTCTGAAAGTGCAGGAGCAAAGTCTGCATAAGATGATACAAGACCATGTTCTGTAATATCAAGACCGATGATTTCTTCCTGAGCTGAAGCTCTGAGTCCGATTGTCTTCTTGATTACTATAAATACGATGAACATACAAATTGCTGCCCAAGCACCAACTGTAGCTACACCAAGCAGCTGCTTGCCGAGAAGGGCAAATCCGCCGCCGCAGAAAAGACCTTTAAGTCCATCGTTGCCCGGAACAGCCTTTGATGCAAAAAGACCTACTGCGATTGTGCCCCACATACCGTTCATCATATGTACTGCTACGGCACCAACAGGGTCATCAACTTTAAGCTTGTAATCAAGGAACCATACGCCGAAGCATACAAGCAATCCTGAAACAGCACCGATTGCAAATGAGCCTGCTGCGTTTACAACGTCACATCCTGCTGTAATAGCTACAAGTCCTGCAAGCGAAGCGTTAAGACACATTGAAACATCAGGCTTGCCATATTTAACCCATGTAAAGATCATACATACAACTGTTGCAATTCCGGGAGCAATAGTTGTTGTAAGGAAGATTGAACCTAACTGCGGTACAGAAGTTGCTGCAGCACCGTTAAATCCATACCAACCAAACCAAAGGATAAAGCATCCTAAAGCACCAAGTGTAAGTGAATGTCCCGGAATAGCTTTTGGTTTTCCGTTTTTATCAAATTTACCGATACGAGGTCCAAGTATAGCTGCACCAACCAACGCAGCGATACCGCCCACCATATGAATTGCACAAGAACCGGCAAAATCGTGGAAACCTAAGTCTGCGAGCCAGCCGCCGCCCCAGATCCAGTGTGCTTCAATAGGATATACTACCATTGAAATTACTGCTGAATAAACACAGTATGAAATGAATTTTGTTCTTTCTGCCATAGCACCGGAAACGATTGTTGCGGTTGTTGCACAGAAAACAAGATTGAATACAAATGCAGACCAATCAAAGTTTGCATAATCAGTAAACATCTGCAATGAAGGTTTACCGATAAAGCCTCCGATATCATCGCCCATAAGCAATGAATAACCCAATACTGAAAAGACTACTGTACCGATACAGAAATCCATCAGATTTTTCATTATAATGTTACCGGCATTCTTTGCACGGGTAAAGCCCGTTTCTACCATTGCAAATCCTGCCTGCATGAAGAATACCAATGCTGCGCCTATCAGGAACCAAATCTGGAAACCGGTTCCGTTAGCTAATTCTTCGACTGCAGCTTTTAATGTCTCAGTCATATACTTTTCCTCCTAAAATTTAATAACAAAAGAGGTATACAGCCACACTTTTCATGCAGCCATACACCTCTTTGTGTTTTACAATATTTAATTATGAAAGCATTACCTAATTATTATACATAGAACAGCATTTCACCGTAAGTTGGATATGGCCAGTACTTTTCGCCAACCAAGCTTTCGATTTCATCTGCTACTGCTCTGAGTTCACCCATTGCAGTAAATACAACATCGTGATAATAATTTGCAAGTTCCTGAACATCTTCAATGTCGCCTGCCTTAACAACAGCATCTTCGAGTTCGCCGAGCTTTTTATATGTCTGAGTTGACAATGTTGACAATCTCTTAACAAGTTCTGTTTCAAATTCAGCTTCAGCGCCGCAGGACTTAGCAAGCTCTGCTGTCTGTCCAAGATCTTTAATATATGATGCAACAGCAGGAAGGATATCCTTCTTAGCCATATCAATCATTGTAAGTGCTTCAATGTTAAGTGTCTTGCAGTATTCATCAAGATCAATCTCAACTCTTGCAGCAAGTTCAGCTTCAGTAAATACCTTATGCTTTACGAACAAATCAACGTTCTTTTTATCCATAAGATGTGGTACAGCTTCAGGAGTTGACTTATAGTTGAGAAGTCCTCTCTTTTCAGCTTCCTTAGGCCATTCAGCTGAATAACCGTTGCCGTTGAAGATAATATTCTGATTTTCAGAAATAGTTCTCTTAATAAGGTTATCAAGAGCATCCTGGAAGTTTTCAGCGCCTTCAAGTTCATCAGCGAACTGATCAAGAACCTCTGCAACGATTGTATTAAGAATTGTATTAGGTCCTGCGATTGAAAGCTTTGAACCAGGCATTCTGAATTCAAACTTGTTGCCTGTAAATGCAAAAGGTGAAGTTCTGTTTCTATCAGTTGTATCCTTAGGGAAGCTTGGAAGAACGTCAACGCCGATTTCCATATTTACACGCTCGCTGCCCTTATATGTCTTACCCTCAACAATAGTCTTAAGGATTTCTGTAAGTTCATCACCAAGGAAGATAGAAATAATTGCAGGAGGTGCTTCATTTGCACCAAGTCTATGGTCATTACCTGCAGATGCAACAGAAATTCTGAGCAAATCCTGATAATCGTTAACTGCTTTGATTGTTGCAACGAGGAATGTAAGGAACTGTGCATTTTCAGCAGGTGTTTTACCTGGATCAAGAAGGTTAACGCCTGTATCTGTTGAAAGTGACCAGTTATTATGCTTACCTGAACCATTTACTCCGGCAAATGGCTTTTCGTGAAGCAGGCACTTAAATCCATATTTTCTGGCTGTTCTCTTCATAACTTCCATTGTCAGCTGGTTATTATCAGTTGCAATGTTTGTTGTTGTAAAGATAGGAGCAAGCTCATGCTGGGAAGGAGCAACTTCGTTATGCTTTGTTTTAGCATAAACGCCAAGCTTCCAGAGCTGTTCGTCAACGTCCTTCATATATGCTGCAACTCTTGTCTTGATTGTACCGAAGTAATGGTCTTCCATTTCCTGTCCCTTTGGTGCAGGTGCGCCAAAAAGTGTACGGCCTGTATAAATCAAGTCTTTTCTCTTTGCATACATATCTCTGTCAATAAGGAAATATTCCTGTTCAGGTCCTACATTGGCAGTTACTTTTTTTGCATCAGTACCAAAGAGTTTAAGAATTCTCTTAGCTGATTTATCAATAGCTTCCATTGAACGAAGAAGCGGAGTCTTTTTATCCAATGCTTCGCCGCTGTATGAACAGAAAGCTGTAGGAATGCAAAGTGTTTTTTCTTTAATGAATGCATAAGATGTGGGATCCCATGCTGTATATCCTCTTGCTTCAAAAGTTGCTCTTAATCCGCCGGATGGGAATGAAGAAGCATCAGGCTCACCTTTTACAAGTTCTTTACCTGAAAAGTCCATAATAACTTTACCGTCACCAACAGGTGAAATAAAGCTGTCAAGCTTTTCAGCAGTCAAACCTGTAAGCGGCTGGAACCAGTGAGTGTAGTGTGTACAACCTTTTTCACAAGCCCAATCTTTCATTGCATTAGCTACAATATTTGCAACCTCAAGAGTTAAATGCTCGCCGTTTGCGATGCATTTTTTCAATTCTTTGTAAGTAGCCTTTGGAAGTCTGTCCTGCATTACCGCATCGTTAAAAACATCCGATCCAAAAAGTTCAGGAACGCCCATAATAAATCCTCCTATAAATTATATTGAATATATCCGATTGGTTATGACCAATCTGAAATCGGTAAAAAATAAAGGCACTGTGAACACTATGTCCACAGCGCCTTTGCTGTTATGTTTACAGTATACACACTTTTTTCAATTTTGTCAACGCTTTTTTCAGAATTTCTTCTTTTTTGTAGCTTTATATAAATTTCAAATAATTAAGCCTGCGAATTTTCGACAAATTAATCATCGAATTTATAGTCCTCCGGCAAATTTTCAAAAATAACCGTATTTGCAAAATCAAGAGCGGTTTTCACAAGCTCCTCATTTTTGGCTGTCCAAACAATTAAATCAACATTATTAGCCAGAGTCAGCAGAACATCTTCCTCGCTTATGGAACGCAAGTCGCAAGCCAGAAAATCAGCCTTGGTAATATGCTTCCAGACAAACGGTACTGCACACAATCTTCTTATCAGATATTTTGCCGGACACTTGCAGTTGAACCTTGTCACAAGCTGTATTCTGTTTACTCTCGGTTCAAATATTCTGAACCACAAAAGCGTAATCGGGTTAAAGCTTGCAATGGCATAATCACCTTTATACTTTTTCAGCAAATGGCATACCCGTCTTTCCAGATCAAACAAATCCCATGAGCCTTTAAGCTCTATCATAATCGGCACTCTGCCGTTTACAAGCCTGAGCACCTGAGAAAGATACGGGATCTTTTCACCGGTACCTAAAATCGAATATTCATTCAGCTCATAAGAATAAAGGTCAGAAACGCACACATCTTCTCCGCAAAGACGTCTGAGATTGTTGTCATGAACAACTACAAGCTTTCCGTCCTTTGTCATGCGGACATCAAGCTCAATGGCAATATTTTTTTCACAGGAACGCTCAAAGGCGTTCAGCGAATTCTCAGGTATTCCTTCATTAATATTATGCAGACCTCTGTGGGATATATACTCTCCGAAAATCATAATCGCATTCTCCTCGTATAATATATTTTAGGGCAAATAAAGAGTACCCTAATAAGACAC
>JBJFBR010000010.1:0-4847 GCA_051888545.1 Oscillospiraceae bacterium | reverse complement strand
ACATAACGTTTTTATCACAGTTTTCGTTTTTACAGAAATTCTTTCGCAGAGCCAAGAGTCATTTTCATAATGACTCTTTTTTAGGCTCATAGCAATTACTCTGAGCTTTTCCAGCTTCCATTTGACCAGAAATTTTCCATAACTGTATTAAACTCTTGGGGATCATCCATATTAACGCAATGCCCTGCATTCTCAAAAATAACTACACTGCATTCCGGCTCATTTTGGTTCCACATTTCTATAGCTGACATCTCCGACGGAATATCATGCTTTCCGCAGCCAATTAGCAATGGATATTTTCTGGGCATTGGTTGACTGACATTTACCATGCTCCCCAAAGATGATAAATACATAAATGATTTCTTAGGAAACTGAATATTCATTTCGTAAAAATCTTTTTGAGCCTGCATGGTATAAGCAGATATTTTCATATTGGATTTAGCAAACCACTTGACAGAAACAAAAGCTTTTAACATCATTATCATCTGCGATGCACTGTTTTCTTTCTGCATATGAGTATCAAAATTATTTATATCATATCCGCCGAAGCAGGCCAGTGATTGTACTGCTTCCGGATACCTATTAGCAAAGTCCTGAGCTATTACAGCTCCTAATGAAATCCCGACGATATGTATCTTCTCAATTTTTTCTGTCTTTAAGATTTCGTTTATCCATACCGACATCTTATCTATTCTGTCACCCTTTTGTGTTTTAATTGATTTACCGTGACCAATAATATCAAGTGTGAGAATATTGTACTTATCTTGGAAATAGTCAATTTGTTCCTGAAACATATTGTGATTTACAAAGGCTGCATGGAGGAAAAGTACCCATTCAGCTTTTTCTTTTTCGCTGACGTAATATATGATTGGAGATTTGTCTGATTTATATTCCTTCATATTTCACCATTCCTCATCTTTCTCAAAAGATTCTCAAACCAGTCTATATTGAATTTGATCAGGTCTTTACCGTAAAGGGCTGACACAAATTGATAGTTAAGTATATCTTTATGTTCCTTAGGAACATCAATATTATTTCCATCTTCACATATGGTCTCTAATAAGTTATACTGTTTATTCAAGAATACTAAATGTTCCTGTATGCTTGTTTCCCGATTCTTCTTATCCGAAAACCCCATAAAATAAACCTTTGCCAGCTCCGGATTTTTGGGGATTTGTTTCTCTATAGGATTGTTTACCCACTCAAGAAAATGTTGCTTTCCACTTTCCGTTATGCTGTAAACTTTCTTATATTTTCCGTTATCAATCATTTCCTCATAACTGATATATCCACAATTCAATAGCTTTTTAACAGCCGCTTGTATACTACCCATGCTGCTGCTATACATCAGATGTATTCCTTTGTTAATTCTATCCCGTAATTGATATATTGTCCTATTGCACATAAATAAAAGCCCAAGAATGATATTATCCATTGTTATACTCCTTTATATTACTATTAGTAATATTACTATTATACTAAATTTGAAGTTAGTTGTCAATACCTGCACAAGAACGAAGATGAATTATCTCAATTTTCAGACAGCAGCATAACCACAGGAACAGACAATATACTGCTTAAAACACAAAGCGATAGCCACAAAAACTCAGACAAAGGTTTAAAATGAGATTTATTCAAAACGACTAAGAGAAATCTTGGTCGCTTTTTTAATGCAATATTGAGCCTGCATTCAACTGGTGACATTCCATCAATCTGGTTATAGATTAAGTTTACAAAATTGTCACATAAGGCAATGCTTGCCGCCTGAGCTATAAACTAACAGAGTATTTTTAAATAATAACACTCTTTGTTGACGAATTTAGTAAGATATGTTATAATTAAATATAATAAATAAAAATGGGGGGGGAAATAATGGAGAGAAAACTTTTTTGTGACATATGTCCTGCTTTTTATGAGATTTCACTCAGGAAAGAAATTATTAAAAGACACATAAAGAACTTTTTAAGCAATGAGAAATTTGCAAACAGCTATAATTATACACCACTGCCTAACATTGCAAAAAGTCACACATCAATTCTGCTTAGAAAACTCCACGGAGTTGATATGCAGCTGCAAAAAAATAAGGTTACAAATATTGAAATTGCCTGCGGCAGGATAAATGGACTTATAATAAAACCGGGAGAAACATTTTCATACTGGAAAACACTAGGTCCTGCTAAAAAGAAATACGGATATAAAAAAGGGCTGGTTATTACAAATACAGGCTTTTCTTCCGGATACGGCGGCGGGCTTTGTCAGATGGCAAATATGATACATTGGCTGGTACTGAACAGTCCCCTGCAGGTTACAGAGCTGCATCACCACTCAGATGCACTTTTTCCTGACGAAAGACGGCGCGTACCTTTCGGAACCGGAACGTCAGTATGCTACAACAACACAGACTACAGATTTTACAATAACACAGATCAGCCTGTTCAGATTCTTGTATGGGTAGAAAACGGAGAACTCTGCGGTGAACTGAGAAGTGAAAAGCCGTTTCCTTACAGATATAAATTAGTGGAGGAAAACAATCACTATGTTCTTGAAAACGGTAAATACTACCGTATTTCTCAGGTATACCGAATTATTATTGACAGAAAGACCAATGAGAAAATAAAAAAAGAGCTTATTTTAGACAATCACTCACAAGTTATGTATGACTACGATTTAATACCAAAGGATGAGATTCTGAATGGTTAAGCTTATACAGTCAATACACAGTACTGCCATCACATCTCCTCAAAGAACTGCATACATAACTACTAACGAAAGCATTACATACGGCTGTCTGTGGGGAAAAGTATCCATGTTGGGAAATGCACTTAAAGCACAAGGCATCAGACCAATAATAATTTATGGGCACAAATCAACGGGAATGATAATATCACTTCTGGCATGTCTGTATTCCAAAAGAACATATATATGTGTTGAAACCAACACGCCTGCTGAAAGGCTGAAAAAAATCATCCGCCTTTCAGGTGCTGAGCTTATAATAAAAAACGAACCACTGGATTTTAACGGATTACCCGGTTTTAGCATTGATGAAAATATAAATAAATACAAAGGCTCAAAACCTCTTGATATCTGCAATGAAACTGCATATATCATTTTTACATCAGGAAGTACGGGAGAACCAAAAGGCGTTCCCATTTCATACAAAAATCTGGACAATTTTTGCAGGTGGATAAATGCCATTCCATGTCTTAAGAATAAACGGAAACACATTTTCAACCAAGCCAGCCTATGCTTCGACTTAAGCGTTGCGGCAATATGGTATGCTTTCAGCAACGGAGAATGCTTACATTCCGTTAACAAAGAAGAACAAATCGATTTAACAAAGCTTTTAAATACCGTTAGAGAAGTTGACATGATGGTTATAACACCCACTTTTGCAAAGCTTTTACTTTCAGATAAACAATTTTCTGCTGAAAACTTCCCCGATCTCACCTGTTTTTACTTATGCGGAGAACAGCTCGAGCCAACTGCCGCAAAGAAACTCCTGTTGCGTTTTCCCGGTGCTGACGTTATAAACGCCTACGGACCGACAGAAGCCACATCAGCAGTAAGCGCATCTATAATAACAATGGATATGACAGAGCTTGACCGACTTCCCATTGGTGAAATATCCAACGCTGCCTGTGATATAGAAACAGACGGCGGAGAAATTATACTTAAAGGCGACAGCGTTTTCAACGGTTATCTTGGCAATATTACAGGTGGATACTACAACGAAAACGGTGTAAACTGTTACAGAACCGGAGATCTGGGATTCATTGAAAACGGCAGACTTTTCTGTCTCGGAAGAAAAGACAATCAAATAAAATATTCAGGTTACAGAATTGAACTTGAAGATATTGAAAGCAATATTATGAGGCTTAAAGGCATTAAGCAGGCAGCTTGTATTGCTAAAAGAAAACCAAACGGAACGGTAAAATTCATCAAAGCCTTTATTGTTGCTGAAAATTTAACTGATGATAAAATTAAATCCGGGATTTCAAAGTTGCTGCCCTCATACATGATACCAAAAGTTATAACCGTTGTGGATGCACTGCCTCTTAACAATAATGGTAAGATTGACAGAAAGGTACTTGAAACTTTATGACAGATGTTACGAAGATACTTTACGAAATATGTGAAGATGAAAATGTAAAAAATCCTGATTATGACCTTATTGACAGCGGACTGCTTGACAGTTATGCAATGATAGAACTTTTTTCTGATTTGGAGGACTATGGCATAGAGCTTTATCCCACTCAAATTGACCGAGAGCGTCTGCGAACTCCACGTTCAATACAAGAGCTGGTTAATGAAGCAGAAAGTAAATAGCAAAACGGCAGCTTTTATATTTTCGTTAAGTTGAATATGGAATAAATACACATCGGCTCTGCGAAAGCAAAGTATATATTTAGATTCATTATGTTTTTCAATGACTTGCTTTACTAATTAATCTGCAATTTACGTATACAATTTCTGAAAGGCCGTCTATCTTTTTCAAAGAACTTTGTAGACCGTTTTCTGACCTATGATACTGTTTACTCCATTATACCTGATTTGCCGCCTTTTACTATTTCAGCATTTTTTATGATTTCAATAAATCTGCTGCTCGGTTTGACGGATACATTTCATTTTTATACTGTTGGATGTATCGGTATTCACTTGACATGCTTACGCCCTCCTTTGGTACTTTAAATTATACCATAGGAGGGCTTTTTTTATATTGTCCTTTTCTACTTATGCATCAAAATCAAAATGAAGAGTTCATGTCTTATTACACAAAAATGCCCTTCCAACCGGTTGATAGGAAAGGCATTTTCGATTTGTTTAATTCCGCTATGATACATAATATT
>JBJFBR010000009.1:0-4889 GCA_051888545.1 Oscillospiraceae bacterium | reverse complement strand
ATCTTTGTAACAACGCCTGAACCTACTGTTCTGCCGCCTTCACGAATAGCGAAACGAAGTCCTTCTTCGATAGCGATAGGAGTAATAAGTTCAACGTCCATAACAACGTTATCGCCAGGCATGCACATTTCCTTGTCAGCAGGAAGTGTGATAACACCTGTAACGTCAGTTGTTCTGAAATAGAACTGAGGTCTGTAGTTGTTAAAGAAAGGAGTATGACGGCCGCCTTCGTCCTTCTTCAAAACGTAAACCTGACCTGAGAACTTAGTGTGTGGGTGAATTGAACCTGGCTTACAGAGAACCTGTCCTCTTTCAACCTGATCTCTTGTTGTACCACGGAGAAGAGCACCGATGTTGTCGCCTGCTTCAGCGTAGTCAAGAGTCTTACGGAACATTTCAATACCGGTAACAACTGTTGAAAGCTTTTCGTCCTGGAGACCAACGATTTCAACTGTTTCACCAACATTGAGCTTTCCTCTTTCAACTCTACCTGTAACAACAGTACCACGGCCTGAGATAGTCATTGTATCTTCGATAGGCATAAGGAATGGCTTAGCGTCGTCACGTTCTGGTGTAGGAATATATTCGTCAACAGCGTCCATAAGGTCAATGATTGGCTTGTAAGCTGGATCTGAAAGATCATCTGGAGCTTCAAGAGCCTTAAGAGCTGAACCAACAATGATAGGTGTATCATCGCCAGGGAAATCATATGATGAAAGAAGATCTCTTACGTCCATTTCAACGAGTTCGAGAAGTTCAGGATCGTCAACCTGATCAGCCTTGTTAAGGAATACAACGATAGCTGGAACGCCAACCTGACGAGCAAGAAGAATGTGTTCTCTTGTCTGAGCCATAGGACCGTCTGATGCAGCAACAACGAGGATAGCACCATCCATCTGAGCAGCACCTGTGATCATGTTCTTTACATAGTCAGCATGTCCTGGGCAGTCAACGTGAGCGTAGTGACGCTTATCTGTTTCATACTCAACGTGTGCAGTATTAATTGTAATACCACGTTCTCTTTCTTCCGGAGCCTTGTCGATCATGTCATAAGCTTCGTACTGAGCCTGACCCTTAAGAGCAAGAGTCTTTGTGATAGCAGCAGTAAGAGTTGTCTTACCATGGTCAACGTGACCGATTGTACCAATGTTAACATGTGGTTTAGTTCTTTCGTAATGTGCCTTTGCCATAGGAATTTCCTCCTTAAAATTAATTTTTACAATACAAAATTGATAATTTAATTATAACAGATTTTAAACTGATTTGCAATAGTTTTCTGAAAAATTATTATTCGCCTTTGTTTCTGCTGGCCATGAGCTTTTCAGAAATAGACTTAGGAAGCTCTGTATAGCTGTGAGGTTCCATTGAATACTGACCTCTTCCCTGTGTCTTTGAACGCAGGTCGTTTGAATAACCAAACATTTCGGAAAGCGGAACCAAAGCGTCTACCTGTACAGTTCCCTGTCTTGTTTCCTGTCCCATGATCTGTCCACGGCGTGAGTTAAGGTCGCCGATAACAGTTCCGAGATATTCGTCAGGAACGATTGCGCTGACCTTCATAATAGGTTCAAGAATAACAGGATCAGCCTGCTTCATAGCTTCCTTGAATGCCATAGAACCGGCAATCTTAAATGCCATTTCAGATGAATCGACTTCGTGGTAAGAACCATCATAGAGTGTAACCTTAACGTCAACTACAGGATATCCTGCGAGGATACCTGACTGCATTGCGCCCTGGATACCTGCGTCAACAGCCGGAATGTATTCCTTAGGAATAGCACCGCCGACAATGTTGTTGATAAATTCATATCCCTTGCCTGATTCATTAGGCTCAACCTTGATCTTAACATGACCGTACTGACCTTTACCACCTGACTGTCTTGCATACTTGTGGTCAACGTCAGCAAGTTTTCTGATTGTTTCCTTATATGAAACCTGAGGAGCACCAACATTAGCCTCAACCTTAAATTCTCTCAACAATCTGTCTACGATAATTTCAAGGTGAAGTTCGCCCATTCCGGCGATAATTGTCTGTCCTGTTTCATCATCTGTATAAGTTCTGAATGTCGGGTCTTCTTCAGCAAGCTTTGCCAAAGCAATACCCATTTTTTCCTGACCTGCTTTAGTCTTAGGCTCGATTGCGAGCTGAATAACAGGCTCCGGGAATTCCATTGATTCCAGAATGATAGGATGCTTTTCATCGCAAAGAGTATCACCGGTTGTTGTATATTTCAGACCAACAGCAGCAGCGATATCACCTGCGTAAACTTCATCAATATCTTTTCTGTGGTTAGCATGCATCTGAAGAATACGTCCGATTCTTTCATTCTTATCCTTTACAGAGTTATAAACATTTGAGCCCTTAAGAAGAACGCCTGAATATACTCTGAAGAAGCAAAGCTTACCAACAAATGGGTCTGTAGCGATCTTGAATGCCAAAGCTGAGAATGGTTCATCATCATCAGTTGGTCTTTCTTCTGTTTCGCCTGTTTCAGGGTTTGTACCTGTAATGTGGTCGATATCTGTTGGTGCAGGCATATAATCAACGATAGCGTCAAGAAGCTTCTGTACGCCCTTATTTCTATAAGATGTACCGCAGGTTACGGGAACGAACTCATTAGCGATTGTTCCCTTTCTGATAGCCTTCTTGATTTCGTCAATAGTAAGCTCTTCACCTTCGAGATATTTTTCCATAAGGTCTTCATCGAGTTCAGCTACTGCATCAAGCAAAGTATTTCTGTACTCTTCAGCCTGTTCCTTCATATCTTCCGGAATGTCGGTAACATCAATATCAGTACCGAGATCATTTGTATAGATATAAGCTTTCATTTCGATAAGGTCAATAAGTCCCTTAAAGTCGTCTTCTGCACCGATAGGGAGCTGAATAGCTACTGCATTGGTTTTAAGACGAGTATGGAGCATATCGAGTACGTGATAGAAATCAGCACCCATAATATCCATTTTATTTACGTATACCATTCTAGGTACCTTGTAGTTGTCAGCCTGACGCCATACGGTTTCAGTCTGAGGTTCAACACCGCCCTTTGCGCAAAGAACAGTTACTGAACCGTCGAGTACTCTCAAAGAACGCTCAACTTCTACTGTGAAGTCAACGTGTCCGGGAGTATCGATAATATTAATACGGTGTCCCTTCCAGAATGCTGTTGTGGCAGCTGAAGTAATTGTGATACCTCTTTCTTTTTCCTGTGCCATCCAGTCCATTGTGGAAGCTCCGTCATGAGTTTCTCCCATTTTATGGTTTACGCCAGCATAAAACAGGATACGCTCGGTAGTAGTTGTTTTGCCGGCATCAATATGTGCCATGATACCAATATTTCTTGTATCCTGCAAAGAACAATCTCTTGCCATAATATCCCCCTCTTTATACCGTTATTACCATCTGTAATGTGCGAAAGCCTTGTTAGCTTCTGCCATCTTGTGTGTTTCGTCACGTTTCTTGCAAGCTCCGCCGATTCCGTTAAGAGCATCGAGGATTTCTCCTGCAAGTCTTTCTTTCATTGTATTCTCGTTTCTTTCACGAGCATATCTTGTAAGCCATCTGAGACCTAATGTCTGACGTCTGTCCGGGCGAACCTCCATTGGAACCTGGTAAGTTGCACCGCCTACACGGCGAGCCTTTACTTCCAGCTCAGGCATAATATTATTCAATGCCTCTTCAAATACCTCCAAAGCAGGACGACCTGTCTTTTCTGCTACAATGTCAAATGCTCCGTATACAATCTTCTGAGCAACACCCTTTTTACCGTCGAGCATAACGTTATTTACAAGGCGTGTTACCAGCTTTGAGTTATATACTGGGTCGAGCAATACGTCTCTTTTTGAAACTCTACCTCTTCTTGGCACTTTAATTCCCTCCTTCACAATAATGAATTCATAGGTACTCGCTCTATAGCCATTTGCTATAGCCCCGTCCAGTTACCGAGAGTTTTACAAAAACAGAACTACTGCTCCATTTATATATAAACCTCTCTTGACTAACTGTGGTCTTCGCAGTTGCGACAATGAGTTTTTAACCTTGATTTTTTTGCACTATATGCAATTACTTACCGCCCTTAGGCTTCTTAGCACCGTACTTTGATCTTGCCTGCATTCTGTTTGCAACGCCCTGTGCGTCCAAAGTACCTCTGATGATATGATAACGTACACCAGGGAGGTCCTTAACACGTCCGCCTCTGATCATAACAACGCTGTGCTCCTGAAGATTATGTCCGATACCCGGAATATAAGCTGTTACTTCATGTCCGTTTGTAAGCTTAACTCTGGCAATTTTTCTCATAGCTGAGTTTGGCTTTTTAGGTGTAGCAGTTCTTACTGCTGTACAAACGCCTCTCTTCTGAGGGCAGCTCTGATCAATAGCAGTTTTCTTCTTGGAGTTATAACCCTTCTGAAGAGCAGGTGCTGTTGACTTGGTCTCAAGAACATTTCTTCCTTTTCTTACTAACTGGTTAAAGGTTGGCATCTTCTCTCTCCTTTCCTCAAATATTCATATGCCATCCGGCATTACACTCCAGGTCAGCATACAACTAATATGATACACCTTTTACTTATTATTGTCAATAGGTGCAGAAATCATTCATATTTTTTTTACAATTATTTTACATAACCAATACCTATCAACAGACAAAAACAGGATTGGCAAAATGCCAATCCATACGCTATACTATTTATTTCTATTCAATGCTTGCTGTAATATTTTGATATTATATCCGAAAAATCGTTTTTTAAGATTCCGCCTACTGTTTTTATGAACTGTGAGGTTGTAGGCTTTTGCCGGATGTCAATCAAATCATCACCAAAAAGAGTTGCTTTTATATAATCAGGACACTTTTTCCAAGCCTGACCTATAGATGAACGAATATCCCATTCAA
>JBJFBR010000008.1:0-4923 GCA_051888545.1 Oscillospiraceae bacterium | reverse complement strand
GCTTCATGCAAGTCTATTAAAAAAATAAAACAGCCTTTTGCTGTTTTATATATATGCAGGTGTGTGCGGACAACATCAGTTCGCAGGCTCACTGATATGGGCAGACGCTCAGCTTCATGCAAGTCTATAAAAAAAATAAAACAGCCTTTTGCTGTTTTATATATACGCAGGTGTGTGCGGACAATATCTGTTCGCAGGCTCACTGATATGGGCAGACGCTCAGCTTTATCAAGTCTATAAAAAAAATAAAACAGCCTTTCGCTGTTTTATATATACGCAGGTGTGTGCGGACAATATCTGTTCGCAGGCTCACTGATATGGGCAGACGCTCAGCTTTATCAAGTCTATAAAAAAAATAAAACAGCCCTTCGCTGTTTTATATACGCAGGTGTGGCGGAATTGGCAGACGCGCTAGCTTCAGGTAGCGTAACGACAGTGAATCTATCTGCTTTGCTGATTTCCGGTTCATAATAAATGTGGAATAGTGTGATAAGCACCTACCTCGGCTTTCGGATTTGAGCCGTGTAAAAATATCAAATCTAAATATGCGGATATGGCGGAATAGGCAGACGCGCTAGCTTCAGGTGCTAGTCTTCGTAAGAAGGTGCAGGTTCAACTCCTGTTATCCGCACCATAAAAAGCTCGATTTTATCGGGCTTTTTCTTTTTCCTGATAAAAATTTGTTGGCAGACGCACTAGCCTTGCGAACAGTTTTCGTGTTTTTTTACACGCTACCATAGCTTGTGCATATGCCGGTTATATATTCACATATGTAACGAAAAAGCCGCAGAACCCCCTGCGGCTTTCGCTGTCCTTTATGCGATTTCCGATTCATCACCAGACTGTATAAATACACTGAATGTTCCGTTGAATTCGCCGTTCATCTCAAATTTTATGTCCAGGCTTTTGTCCTCGTTCTGATGTATTAAAATCTTTTTTACAAGCATTCGTAAGTTCACATCTGAAATTGTTCCCTCTGATAATATCTCGTCAAGTATCTGTGTTGTGTTTTTAAGCTGTTCTTTTCGCTCTTTACATATCTTATCATACTCACGCAGATCAGAGATTTTCTGCTCCAGCTTTTTGATTTCTTCCTCACGTTTTGTTATCATATTGTTGTAAAGCTGTGCATGTTCACGGTCACTGATTCGCTCTAATATCAAGTCCTCAATTTGTTGTCGTAGAGATAATATCTTGTCATTGTGCTGCTGTATCTGCTGTTCATACAGCGGTTTTTTCTTTACCCAGTCCTTTACGATTTTGCTGTATCGTTCGCTTTCTGCAAGTATCGTTTCTCGCAGTCCTTTGACTTCATCTTCAATCAAATCGTCTAATTGTGACTCACGCACAGTATGAGTTGTACAGTATTGCTTGCCGTAGCGGTGTGCGCTGTTGCAAGTGTATTCGACATACTCTTTTCCGCATTGCCTGCGAGTCCGTGCCACAAAGCCACCTCCGCAGTCTGCACATTTTATCAAGCCTGAGTAGCGGTGTATCTTCCGACCTTTTTGCGACCGAGGGTTGATTTGGGAGCGTTCGGCTAACATAAACTGCGCTTGCTTCCACGTGGTTTCGTCAATGATAGGCTCGCAAAAATTTTCGTGGCGGTACTGTTCATCTGGCGGAATAAAGGTTTTGGTTTTGTATATTTTTGAAGTCACAGTCTTGTGATTTACCATTGTTCCGATGTAAAGTTCATTTGTTAAAATTCTCTTCACCGCAGTCTGTACCCAAAGATATTTCTTTGAAATATCGGGCTTCCAGTCGGCAAGCTTTCTGCGCTGATAATACTCCGGAGATTTAATTCCACGCTCATTCATCTTCTATGCTATCGTAGTCAATCCGTAACCTTCCACATACAGATTGAAAATTTCAACCACTATCCATGCAGTTTCCTCATCTACAAGCACAGTGTTTGTGTTCCGGTCACGCTTGTAACCGAGGGGCAGGCTCTCAATCAGACCTTTGCCTTTCTGCTTTTGGCGAACACCGGCTTTTACTTTCTTGCTGATGTCTTTAGCATAGAAGTCATTAAAAATTTGCTTGAATCCGATAAGCAAATCATCATTCTCGTTGAAGCTGTCTATTCCCTCAGTTACGGATATTACCTTGACATTGTTCTGTCGCAGATGGTCTATGAATAACTCCGTCTGTGTTCGATGTCTACCTAAGCGACTTAAATCCTTAACCAGAACGACCTCTATTTTACCTTCATCAACGGCATTTTCAAGTTCTCCTAAGCCTTTACGGTTAAAGGTCATTCCCGAAACGTTGTCATCGAAACTTTCACCAACGATCTCATGACCATTCTGTTCTGCGTAATCAACAAGTATCTGCCGCTGATTTTGCAGACTGTTCATCTCCTCATCTTCATCTCTGGACAGGCGGTAGTATAGCCATGCTTTCATTTTATCAACCTCCTTTGGCAGTCGCAGCACCCTGTGCAGCGCTACGACACACCATATCACATAGTTTTGTACAAGTCCAGCGATTAAGCGGATTCTTCAATTATTTCTACCTTATCAATAAAATCCAAGTCGGAGCATTTGGGGATACTATCCGAATTCAAGTAGTCGTTTATCATGGACTTAATGAATGTATCGAATGCTTTTCTATCGCCATTGTACACCACAGCGACGGTGTTGATTTTTGGAATTTCTCTTTGTCTTGCCATTCTGTTATCGCCCTCCTTGTTGTCTTTCCGGGTGTTCTGCTTCTGAATTTCTTTCCGATCATTTTAAACAGTCCTTTCTTGATATTTTATCTGACGTCATCAACAACGCCCGCAATTACGCCGATTTCACGCTGTTTTTCGGACTTGCGACCCCTGATTTTCTCTGAAAGCCGTATTTTGACTCCATGAGGCGACTGCCGAAAATATGCACAAGACCAATGCAAAAACTGCGTATTTACGGCATATTTGCGGCCAGCTTTGCTGTCCGCTGTGAGCGTTTCGGGGGCTTTGACCCCGAAACTTTAACTTGCAATGAAATATTTCACTTTCTTCGTTATGCGGCAAATCGGGGATTTGTGCATAACCAACATATCAAATTTTCTATGTGCTGTTAAACTAATTTCAGAATTTCTCGTTTATTCCCTCGTACAACGCTCACAAATCGCTTGTGTGGGCTTGTACCGCCTAGGGTGGTATGTTTACCCTACTGCGAGTTGTGAGCCCACAAATTGCCTCACATTCGCTAATTTTTAAAAGGTGGAACATCAATGCCTTGACTTGCAAGTTTGCTTCTGATTTTTCTTGCGGATTCATTCAGAATTTCATCAAGCGTTGTCCACTTTACTTCACAAACTTTTTCATCTTGAACAGGGTCAGTAGAATTACAAACAGGGACAGTAGCTTTGCTCACAGGGTCAGTAGAATTTTTATCTTTTTGATTTTTATCATCACCGCTAAACAACGTATTTAAAGACTTTTCAACACATGCCGAACTCCTTTCAGTGACAGTAGGGTCAGTAAAATCAATAGCTTCGGGCATAAGATTTTTACCGTCACTGGTGTCACTTTTCAAATCGTATTTCAGAATAATTACTCGCTGACCGTTACTGCGTCTGGATTCAAAAGTCACACCGTAGCTTTGCAATTCATAAGCGTGCTTCATCATTTCTTTTTTGATGTGGTTTGCGAAAATTTCTTTGCAAAGTATTTTCTTTAACCCACTTGCAAGCTCCGTTGCAGAGCCTTTAAAATTTTTGCGTTCCAGCATGAAATCATGAACAGCGAAAGAGAAAAGGTCAGGTTCGCTTTGATTGACTTTGTCTGAAACTTTCCACCTGCCCTTTTCAAACACAAGATTTATTTCTTGGTTTTCAATATCACGTCCAACACAATATAACTTCGCATTTCTGCAACCTCGCTTGTTCTCAATCAGAACCATACTTCCGTCCACGCAGCCGCTGATTCCTGTACTTCCAGAAATCATATTGAACGGATCGCTGTCCGAACACTTTCTTGTGTGATGAACAACTACGATTGCAATTTCAAGCTTGTCCGCTAGGCTTTTCAGAACAGACAGCTCTTTGTAGTCGGAGCCATAACCATTATCGGTTGACTCGCGAATCATTTGTAGAGTGTCGATGAACACAACTTTTAAATCGCTATGCTCTTTCTTAAAATTTTCAATCTATTCTTCAAGTCCGCTGCCTATCGACTCAGACATAACAGTGAAGTGCAAGTTTTCTGTTGGCTCATCTGTTATCTCATACAATCTGTTTTGTATCCTCGCATAGCTGTCTTCCAAACACAGATAGAGGGCAGTTCCTTGAGCCGTTTCCTGACCTAAAACTTTTTCTCCTTTCGCTATCGACAAGCACATGTCAAGTGCAAGCCAGGACTTTCCCACCTTCGGTGCGCCTGCTAAGATATACAGACCTTGTGCAAGCAAGCCTTCTACCACAAACTCGATTGGCTTGTACACGGTTGTCATAATTTCTTCGCAGGACTTTGAGTTGAATTTTTTCAAGTTATCAAGCCTCCTATTCTTTTTTTCTTTTTACTTCTGCCCCACAATAGTACAGTTCCTATCAGAAAGCCTTGTTTGACTTAAGAACGTATGTCCAAGCTTGGTACGCTCCTGCTCCTCCTGCACGATCTTCGCTGTACTTTGCCGCTTGGTATCTCTCCTGCGTGGGATTCAATTTTCAAAATGCTTTTGTCTTCATACTGTAGCCGACGAAACAAGTCGTTTTGGCAACATACGAAAAAAATTTGTAGACCTGCACAGTTTTATAACTTGCATTTCAGCAATCTCAACTACTGTTACGGTATTTCATCACCCTCTATATATTACTGGCAACGTTTTTGTGTTTTGTCAGGTTTTTTTTTGACAATTTCAAAAAAGTTTGTATAGGTGTGTTATTTGACAAGCAAAACCCTAAATCCGTTAAAACCCGTGAAATCAAGTGAAT
>JBJFBR010000007.1:0-5005 GCA_051888545.1 Oscillospiraceae bacterium | reverse complement strand
ATATCATCAATCCCAAGACTTTCGGCAAGTCCGGGAAGTGCTACGCCCATAACAATAAGCTTACTTCCATTGGATATAACTTTACCATTGGTTACCTTTACATTGGTGAATTTTTCACTGTCAAGCAATGTTCCGCCAATACAAGCAACAGGAAGATAAACTTCTTTCTTTTTTCCGTCAACGGTTGTCGTTACCTTCTTATTGTTCTTGTATTTATAGGTAATTGAGACCTTGCCGCTCTTTCCGAGAATATCCTTCGGCTGAACTTCTTTTCCGTCAAGTCTGTAGATTACGCTGACATCAACAGGAAGTTCTGCATCGCTTGTGCCTTTATAGTAAATGTCTTTTCCTGCTGTTGTCCAGTCAATATCCTCTCCGCTCTGAGTGAATTTCTCATCACCCTTTACATTCTCAATATCCTTCAGATTTGATTTATCTTTTAATGTAGATTTTGCTCCGGCATTTTTCAGCCAGTCACTTACAATAATCTGATTTGTATTGCCCTGACAGTCAGATTTTATATAGACCGTTTCATCTTTATACGGTTTGCCTTTTGATGAAGATTCATCACTGCTTTCAGTATCTTTTGACGCTGATGCAGCATTCACCGTATTCTGAGCTTTATCGTCTTTTGCAGCAGCTGTCATACCCGTTGCTCCCGCTGACAAAAGCACTGCCAAAATTCCTGCAATAATTCTGTTTGTATTTTTCATAGCAATCAAATCCTTTCCTTAGTCTGAACAAGCTGTTTATCATTATTTTTCTTTATTATTTTCCTTAAATCCAGAGTTGTATAACAAATTAGTTTATCAAAAATTACCAGGAACGACGGAAGAATGAATATAACTGCAAGCATACTTATAATTGCTCCTCGTGACATAAGAACACAAAGTGATGAAATCATATCTATGCTTGAATAAACTCCTACGCCGAAAGTTGCGGCAAAAAATCCTAAAGCACTTATTATAATTGAAGGCATTGAAGTCTGAAGTGCCGTCTTGACAGCTTCAAGCTTTTGCTTGCCCGAAAGTCTTTCCTTTTTGTATCGTGTGGTCATAAGTATCGCATAGTCCACCGTGGCACCAAGCTGAATAGTTCCGATTACTATTGACGCCACGAAGGGAAGTGTTGTGCCTGTATAGTAGGCAGTTCCGAGATTTATAAAAATTGCAAGCTCAATAACACTTACAAGTATAATTGGCAAAGTTGCTGACTTTAAAACAAAGAATATAATAAAGAATATAACCCCTATTGATGTAAAGCTAACCACCTTGAAATCGTGGTCGGTAATATCAATAAGGTCTTTGGTTGCAGGGGCTTCGCCGATGAGCATACCGTTTTCATCATAATCCTTGATTATATTGTTAAGCTCTTCAATCTGATTATTTACCTCATCGCTGGCAACTGCATATTTTGAACCCACAAGCATTAGCTGATAATCGCCGTTTTTGAGAATCGACTTGATACTGTCAGGAACAACCTCATCAGGTATTGACGGTCCGATAAGAGAATCAAGATTCATTACATAGCTTACACCGTCTACCTTTTCCATTTTATTGGTCATATCAATAACCTCTTTGGCAGGCATATCTGATTTGGTAAGCAGCATATGTGTACTTTCCATATCGTACTCCTCTGCAAGCTTTGAGTTGGCAACAATACTTGAAAGGTCCTTTGGAAGTGAGCTGTCAAGGTTATAATATACCTTATAATTGTTATAGCCATAAAGGGCAGGAACAAGAAGAAGTACAAACAATACCGCAAAAACTGCACGATATTTCACTATAGCATCTGAAATTTTTCTGAACCTCGGCATGAGGGGCTTATGTGAAGTTTTCTCAATCGGCTTATCAAAGATTAAAATCATAGACGGCAAAACAGTAATACAGCATATAACTCCGATAATTACGCCCTTTGCCATAATTATGCCAAGATTAAGTCCCAAGGTAAATGACATAAAACACATTGCGAGGAATCCGGCTACTGTTGTTATGGAGCTTCCTGCAACAGAAGTAAAGGTACTGGAAATTGCATGTGCCATTGCTCTTTCCTTATCATTGGGATATTTCAGCTGTTTTTCCTTATAGCTATGCCACAGAAAAATTGAATAATCGGTAGTAACTCCGAGCTGCAGTACTGCCGCCAATGCTTTGGTGATAAATGACATATCTCCCAATGGCATATTTGTTCCCAGGTTATATATGACTGCAAAGCCTATACTCAGCAGGAAAAATACAGGTACAAGGAAGGAATCCATTGTAATTGAAAGCACAAGTGCTATAAGCAGAACAGCTATAACAACATACATTGTAGTTTCTTTTTCAGCAAGTACCTTTGTATCCTCAATTACTGCCGACATTCCGCTGACAAAACACTGATTTCTTGCTACATCCCGTATTTCTTCAATAGCTTCCATTGTTCCGTCTGATGAGGTGGTATCATCAAAGAACACACACATCATTGTGGAATTGCCCTTTTTGGAATTAAAGAATTCATACAGATCCTTTGGCAGTGCCTCTTTCGGAACAGATATATCTTCAATAGAATCATACCAGAGTACATCGGAAACGTGATCTATTTTTTCTATTTTTGATTTTGCTTCGGAAACTTCCTTATCGCTCATTCCCTCAAACATAACGAACGAGAAACCGCCTTTTCCGAATTCTTTGACCAGAATATCCTGTCCCTTCATTGTGGCAATATCTTTTGGAAGATATGACAGAATATCATAGTTTATTCTTGTGTTTGCAAAACCAATTATTGACGGAATAAGCAGCAGTACGCTGAGTATAAGTATTATTACCCTATGCTTTGCCACCAATTTTCCGAACTTTAACATAAGCCACCGGTCCTTTCCTATGATAAATTGATTTAGCTTAATATGACAAAATTCAAAACTGACCATCGGACATATTTGCTTTTGTATAGTAGTATATCACTTTAATGACCAATAGTCAATAGTTTGCCGAAAGAAAAATGACCCAAAGTCAAATTTTGTTTCAGCTCACAAAATACAAGCTGTATATTAAATGACTGTTGGTCATTCTGTTCTATTGACAAATAAGATTAAAGTAATTATAATTAAATCAGAGGATTATTCTGACTAAATAAGGAGGAAACATAATGGGAAAACTGGACATAAAGAAAAAAGAAAAGCAGGACGCATTACTGGCATCAGCTTATGATTTGTTTACCCGCAACGGTTTCAGCAAAACTTCAATTTCCGATATTTCTTCCGAAGCAGGTGTGGCAAAAGGTACATTTTATCTTTATTTTAAAGACAAATATGATATCCGCAACAAACTGGTATGCCACAAATCAAGCAAAATATTTCTCGAGGCTGCAAAAGAGCTGGAAAAGCACAAAGATACAGTAAACTTTGAAGATAAAATTCTTTTTCTGGTTGATTATATAGTTAATTATCTGAACAACGACAAATATATTCTCACATTTATATCTAAGAATTTAAGCTGGGGAATTTTCAAAACGGCACTTACCGATCCCCTCACCAGTGATGACTTGAATTTCAGAGATGTTTACCAGCAGCTGATTGAAAGTTCAGGATACAAATTCAAAGATCCGGAAATAATGCTGTTCTTGATAGTAGAGCTTGTAAACTCTACCTGTTATTCTGTAATATTAAATGAAGAGCCTGTTGGTCTGGAGGAGTACAAGCCTTATCTTATTGAAGCGGTCAGAAGCATTATTGAAATAAACAAAATAAAAGACTAAGGAGTCATAAACATGTCAAGAAAATATGCGATTTTAGGTGAATCACTCAAGCACACGATGTCACCGCCTATACACAAGCGTCTTTTTGAACTTAAAAACAGAGATTTTGAATATGAAATTCTGGAAATCAAACCAGAAAATTTAAAAGACAATGCCGAGTATCTTGCATCACTTAACGGGTATAATATTACCATACCTCACAAAGTCGGAATTATTAAATATGCTGACAAGCTTGACGATTCAGCAAAAAGATACAACTCAGTAAACTGCATTGACAACAAAAACGGAGTCCACACAGGATACAATACTGACTGTGACGGTTTCCTCAGAACGATACGTGCTATGAACATAGATTTCAGCAAAAGCAGCGTTTTGCTTATCGGCTGCGGAGGAGTCGGCAGAATGATGGCTATTGAAGCAGCTCTTGAAGGTGCAGACCTATACATTGCCGTTCTCGAAAGCGATATGCCTTTGGCTTTACAGGCTCAAAAGGAAATAAAAGCGGCAAAATCTGACGCTGAAGTTACAATAGTTCTGAACACAGAAATTGACGTATCAAAGCACTACGACCTGCTGATAAACGCCTGCCCCATAGGCATGTATCCCAGAACCGATGCTTGTCCTGTTTCTGATGAAGTTATAAAGGCCTGCGACAATGTTTTTGACGTTATATACAATCCCCGTGAAACTCTTCTCATGAAAAAAGCCAGAGCTTTTGGAAAAAAAGCCTCAGGCGGCATGGCTATGCTTGTATGGCAGGCAGTTTCGGCTCACGAAATCTGGGACGGTGACACCTACACTGACAGCGAAGTACAAAGCATTATTGAAGAAATGGAACAAAAAGTAGAAAAAGATTTCTCTTAAAACACACAGCGACAGAAAGCACAGCAAACAGCTATGCTTTCTGTTGTTAAAAATATATATATTTAATAAGCTTTATCGTTTTCAGAATGTCCGATTTCAACAAATATCAAATTACTTGCAAAAAAGTATTGACATAAGCAAATTAATAGTGTATAATAAATAAGTCGCTGGACGAGAATATAAAATACTTTCGAGTCAACAGTGTAAAACTATGGCGGTATAGCTCAGTTGGCTAGAGCACTTGGTTCATACCCAGGGTGTCACCGGTTCAAATCCAGTTACCGCTACCATATCGGCCCGTTGGTCAAGTGGTTAAGACTCCGCCCTTTCACGGCGGCATCATGGGTTCAAATCCCGTACGGGTCACCAAAAAGTTCGAGTACTTTTGTATTCGAGCTTTTTTCTTTAT
>JBJFBR010000006.1:2066-5028 GCA_051888545.1 Oscillospiraceae bacterium | reverse complement strand
CTGTAATATCCCATAGCTTTTTCAGCACGTCTTACCTGCTTTGACTCTCGTTTCAGCTTTGGAATATATGACATAGCTATTGTTATGGCAAGAGCTGTTTTGGGGATTATCCTGCCGAAAAGATACACGATTTTTTCTCCGGTAAGATTTATACTCAGACATTTAAACCAGAGCATTACTCCAATAAGCATAACTCCCAGGTTTATGCCATAAGCAATAGCTTCAAAAGTCACCGCATTGCCGTTCATAAAAAACAAAGGAGTGATACCGTTATGGGAAAAAATCGGATTGGTTATTGAAATAAGCAAAAGCATTGGAATATAAAACCGCAAATCACTCAGCTTTTCGTGACGATTTGTGAGCATACAGGCAAACAGAACTCCTCCTGCCAGGGCTTCAAGCTGAATAACAGGATTGCTTAAAAACATTGCCGTTAATATAACCATAAGAAAATAGACCGCCAGAACAGCAGGATGTATGTTTGATAAGGCTTTCACAAATTTCACCATCCTTAACAATAGTATACCTATAACTAGGAATTTTCAAAGTCGCATACATATTTCCACTCAATATTGTCGCCGTCTTTAAGCTTATAATCAGAACAGCCCACATTGGGAGATTTTCCGTTTACGGTATAAAGCCAGCCGGAATTTTCGCCGCAGGAAAATTCATAAAGATAGTCAATTCCTTTTATATAAACGCTTTTATAGGAGTTTTTGTCAGCACCCTGATATTCCATTTGAATTTTATTGTGTCTTGCAGCCCTGTCCAATATATCAAAAGCTGTATCCCCTTCACGAAGAACATATTCTGTTTCCGGCAGAATCACTCCGTTTTCCGGCAATTTTCCGCTTTCTTTCAGCCCTTTGTCAAGCTTGTCGCTTTTCACCGCTGAGCTGCAGTCAATGCTTAGAGTTACAACCTGTGAATCAGGTGTTATATCCTCAATATGTGTAAGATAATATTCATCAACTGTCTCAAAATCTGTACCCTTTATCAGCAAAACAGCAATGAGGATAGCCGCAAATATTATAGGAATATCCTTTTTCATCTCAATGCTCCTTAATACAAAAATCTGAAATGCCTGTCCATAAGCCGCTGCACAGGCTTTCGGTTGTCTGCAATAAGTTCAGTTGTTTTTTCGGCAAAAGCCATCATTGTTCTTGTTTCTTCATCTGACACATTCTCATTATACCCAAATTTAACACGATTGTAAAGTTCGAGAGCCTTTATATACAGCTCGGAATACTCCCTGCCGAATTTTTCGGAGAGTATTTTTCTTCCGTCATATATTTCATTGGTGCTGTTTAAAATCTTAAAATGCTGCAAAAGTCCGGCAGAATAAGCAAACATATTTATTACAGCAATGTGCAAATCTTTATTCTCAAAGCTCTTTTTTACACGTTTTAAACGCATTTTTCTTTTCAGAATCAATATAACAAGCATACAAAGCAAAGCTAATCCAACCATAATTAACAGACAACCAACAACATAGAATATTTTATAATTCTGATTTTGCATTTGCTCTTTTTCCTGCTGAAAATTTGCATTTTTATTATTATTCTGCGGCTGCTCATTTTCACTGCCCTGAGCTGACGGTATGCCTGTTACATCGTCTGCCTGTTCCATAATGTTAAGATACGGCGGTGATACCTCAAATGGGATCCAGCCCACACCGTCCTGATAAAATTCAGTCCAGATATGTGCATGGCTGTCGTCAAGAGTTATGGGAGTGTTGGGCTGAGCATTTTTCACATCATCCGGGGTTATGAGATAACCCTCAACATATCTTGCGGGAATGCCAAAATATCTGAACATTACAGTTGCTGCCGATGCAAAATGCTGGCTGTTTCCTTCGTGACTTTTTTGCAGAAAATCGCACACAAAATCATTATCTGACAACTCCATCTTATTATCCGTATAGCTCATATTGAAAGTAAGAAACCGGAGGATTTTTGCTTTTGCATTTGCATAATCCATATGAGTTTCTGAATTATATTCTCCCAGCAGATTTTTCAGTGTCTTTCTCTGCTCATCAGTAATCTGCAGATAATTATTATAAACATACTCGTTATAATGTGCCTCACATTTCAGATAGCTGTCAAACTTTTCATTGCTTTCATTTTCAGAAAGACTTTGTGCAAGAGATGTATAATCCCTGATATGATTTTCGCCGGCATAAAATCTATAGCTTTTTTTCGTTCCGTATAATCCTTCGTCACCGATTTTATTTGCCTTTACATAAGTATTATCTTCTGCCATAGTTTCATATGGAGCGTAGATATATTTATCAGACACTCCGAGATTTTTTATTATAATCCGATTTTTTTGCTGTGAGTCAATCAAATCAGCAAGGGCTGCAATCTGCGTCTGACCGTAAAAATTGCCTTTATGAAGCCAGTAAAACAAAGCTGCACTTTCATATTTTTCTTTGTTTTCTATGCTCTGCCAGCCTTGACTTGTATATTTTTCACCTACAAAGCCCCGAAGATAATATGACTCAGGTTTATCCATAACAACCTCAAGACAATCTTTGCCTTCCCGATTTATAGGGGACTGTGAAAACTCTCCATGAGGCAGGACATCTTTTTCTTTAATCACAAGGGCCTTAAAATCCAACGGTACAAATGATAAAATCCCGACTGCAAAAGCAAGCAGCAAAACCCACACTTTTGATTTGAAAGCATTTGATGAATTCTGACCTTTCCAAAACCTGCTGAGTGCTGAAAAAATCAATGCAGCAAGTAAAAAAATCACCGAAAGCTTAAACACTTTTCCTGCAAAAATACTGAAAACAAGTTCTGCTGCCAAAAGTAATGCTGAAAAATATGCCTGTTGATTTTTAATGGGAATACTTGCCAAAGCAGAAATAATAAATGCAAAAGCTCCAATAAATATATAATCATCAACCAATGACGAATTCCGCATCCCTTCAAAAGCAGGTGTTATAATTCCAAGATTT
>JBJFBR010000006.1:0-1966 GCA_051888545.1 Oscillospiraceae bacterium | reverse complement strand
ACATTCCCAAAGAAAACTAAACTTACTTGTCTCAGGTTCAGAATATACAGATATATTCAGACCCGGATTTTCTTTTCTCATATCCTTTCCCACCTTTCAAATCATATATTGATTTCCAGACAATCGCTTTGCGACAAATCATATGCACCCACAACCGATTCACAGAAATTTTCTGCCAACTCAGCATAATCAATGCTGTCAGTAATAAAAATTGTGGGTAAATCATTATCATCATTTTCAAATACAGAAAAGTCATTTGCTGTTTTGCATTTCAGCATTCTGGGTATTAATGCTATAAAATCATCTTCGTTTTCAATTTCATAGCTTATAAGCTCATCGTCATACCAACAAGCCAGGAATCTGATTTTTTCATTGCAAAGCGCTTCACCAACCGATACAAAAGCCTCTGCCATTGCCGACAAAATCTGCGGAGTTTTCCCGATACCCTTTGCCATAACAAGACAAACCATATTTTCAGAATGTCTGCTTCCTCGTTTAACCATGAGAGTATTTTGCTTTTGAGAAAGCTTCCAGTTTATCCGCTTGGGGCTGTCACCAACAGCATATTCACGGTAATCATAAGGCTCGCTGTAATCGTCTCCTATGTTCTGCAAATCACCGTAATTATAATCTCCGCCTGACACATTTATCTGAACATCTCTTAATTCAGGCAAAATACTTATCACTGCAAAATCGTTTATATCAACAGTTTTAAATGTAAGCCCAAAAATATCATATAGCCGCAGCTGCTCACAGCTGATTTTAACTGCACCGCAATATTTGCTTGAAAAAGCAGCATATATTTTATGCTCACAGCCGCCCAGCAATGAAAACTGGATCTGCTCATAATTTTTCTCTTGAGTAAGCAGATTTTCAAAACATATTCTTGCATTAATCCGACTATAAATCAACCTTCTGCAATTTTTAAAAAGCATTTTGCCTTTTATATTTTCATTCTTCTGTGCATTTTCAGGAAAATCAAATTTCAATATTATCCTTGGAAAAATGCGGTTTGACAGAATCGCAGCTGCTGAAATTACTGCTATACTCAAAGCTATGCACATCAAAAAGCCCGAGCCTTTTAAGAATCCCAGAATCATAAAACTTATTTCAAGCAGTGACAGTATAATCCAACTGAGAATCATGATTTTTCTTTGACCTCAACTGCAGGCATTTCCACTGTATCAACAATTTCTCCCGCAAGCTCCTCTGTTGATTTTCCCGATATTTTCGCTTTTTTGCCAAGGACAAATCTATGAGCAGCAACATCGGCAAACACCGATTTAATGTCCGACGGTGTGCAGAATTCCTTGCCGTTTACATAGCTGTATGCTTTTGCAAAATTCAGCAGCGATAATGCCCCTCGAGGGCTTATTCCCAAATCTATAAGCGGATTTTCCCTTGTTGCCTGACAAAGTCTTGCCACATAGTCATAAACCTCATCGGAAACATAAATTCTTTTGGCGTTATCCTGCATTTTCAAAAGCTCATCTTTGGTTATAATCTGTTCCACGCTGTCAATAGGATTGGAATGATGACGGTCTTTTAAAATATCAATCTGACTTTTTATATCAGGATAACCCATTTTCAGCCTGATCATAAATCGGTCAAGCTGTGATGATGGCAGCATTTGCGTACCTGCTGAGCCAACAGGGTTTTGCGTTGCAATAACCGTAAATGGCTTTGGAAGCTCATAGGTAACACCGTCAGCCGTTACCCTTTTTTCTTCCATAGCCTCCAGAAGTGCTGCCTGAGTTTTGCTTGACGTACGGTTTATCTCATCCGCAAGCAAAAGATTTGTCATAACAGGTCCCTGCTGAAACACAAATTTGTTCTCAGCTTTACTGAAAATCGAAAATCCGGTAATGTCCGATGGCATGGTGTCATATGTAAACTGAATACGCTTGAAATCAAGCCCCAGAGCTTTTCCGAATGCAACGGCAAGAGTGGTCTTGCCAACTCCCGG
>JBJFBR010000005.1:0-5057 GCA_051888545.1 Oscillospiraceae bacterium | reverse complement strand
GGTATTGCTGCTATACTCAAAGTTAAGGCAGCTGCTGTTACTGCACATGCAGCCTTTTGAAAAATCTTTTTGATTTTTCTCACGACCAATTTCCCCTTTCAAATTAATTTATCAATAAAACGCTCCAAAATTAAGCTCATTATAACATATATTTTTGAATTAGTAAATACTTTTTATGAAAAAGTTCCAAAGGCTTTTTTGTGCATTTTGCTATATTTCTAATAATTTAAACTGTAATTAAAGTTTTTATGATATAATAAAATCAGATTGGAGCTGATAATATGAGATTACTGTTAGCAGAAGATGAAATAGAGCTTTCAAATGCTCTTGTTACGATTTTAAAGCATAATAATTATTCGGTGGATGCAGTATATAACGGAACCGACGCTTTAAACTATGCTCTGTCACAGGACTATGATGGTATTATCCTTGACATTATGATGCCCGGAATGGACGGAATCGAAGTTTTAAAGCGGCTCAGAGAAAAAAAGGTCAAATCGCCTGTATTGTTTCTCACCGCTAAGTCTGACATCAACGACAGAATAAACGGACTTGATTCCGGTGCTGACGATTATCTTACCAAGCCTTTTGCTATGGGTGAGCTTCTGGCAAGGATAAGAGCCATGACAAGACGCCGGACAGAATATTCCCCGAACACTCTTTCTTTTGGAAATATATCCCTGAACCGTCAGAATTTTGAGCTGAGCGGTCCGAATGGTATTCAGCGTTTAGGAAACAAAGAATTTCAAATGCTGGAAACCCTTATTCTCAATCATGGAGTGCTTATTTCCACCGAGCGTTTTATGGAGAAAATATGGGGATATGATTCTGACGCTGAAATAAATGTTGTATGGGTATACATTTCATATCTCAGAAAAAAACTCAGTCAGATCGGGGCAGATGTGGAAATCAAAGCCACACGGGGTATAGGCTATACTTTGGAGGAAAAGAAAAATGATTAAGCAGCTTCAGAAAAAATTTGTGCTTATCGCCGCACTTAGTCTTTTCATTGTTGAGCTTGCAATCGTTGGGGGAATAAACGCAGTAAACATATATCAGACCAACAGCAATGCAGACAATCTATTGAAGCTGATTTCAGATAACGGCGGAGTATTCCCTGACTTTAACCGTCCGCAGAAATTCCCCGACAAGCCTGAAAATATAAACAGCCAGAATATTTCTCCCGATAATCCTGACCGACACAGAGATTTTAACGAGGAAACGAAATATCAGACCAGATATTTTACAGTGTTCGCCAATGAAGATAATGAGATTACCAGAGTAGATACAGGACACGTTGCAGCAGTTACCAGCGAACAGGCGATTGAATACGGCAAAAGAGCTTTGGAAAAAGACAAAGAAAAAGGAACTGACGGCAATTACCGTTACCTGTCCACAGATGACGATGACGAAAAAATCATTGTATTCATAGACTGCCGAAACGACCAGAAAACAAAAAACAGATTTCTTTTAATATCCTGCACCATCGGACTAGCCGGATATCTGGTAGTTTGTCTGCTGATAATCATTTTTTCCAAAAAAGCAATTCGCCCTGTTATAGAAAGCTTTGAAAAGCAAAAGCAGTTTATAACCGATGCCGGACATGAAATAAAAACTCCGCTGGCGATAATTTCAGCTAATACAGAGGTTATTGAAATGACCTCTCAGCCAAACGAATGGACAGAAAGCATAAAAAATCAGGTAGCAAGATTAAACGGACTGATAAGGAATTTACTCAGCCTTGCAAAAATGGAAGAAGATAAGGTACAGCTTGCCTTCGAGGACTTCAATATTTCCGACGCTGTTTATGACGCTGCCGCTCCTTTTGTAACTCTGGCACAGACCAAAGGCAAATCACTTGAAATCAATGTTCAGAATAATCTGATATATCACGGTGATGAAGGTGCCGTGCGGCAGCTGGTATCCATTTTAACTGAAAATGCAGTAAAATATTCTGATGACGGCGGAAAAATCATATTAGATCTTTCTTCTGCCCATAACGGAAAGGAAATCAATCTTCAGGTTTCAAACCCATGCTCAACTCCCCCTGCAGGAAATCTTTCAAAACTGTTCGACAGATTTTATCGTGCAGACTCCTCGAGAGCAAGGAGCAGCGGTGAAAATGTCGGCGGATACGGAATAGGGCTTTCTATTGCAAAAGAGATAGTCAAAACTCATAAAGGCAGGATTATATGTTCGGTTCAAGGCAAAACCATTGCCTTTACTGCATCATTCCCGAAAGCCCAGAAGAAACATAAAAAATAAATCAGGCAGGATGTTCCCTGCCCCTGAGGCTGCTCCTGAAACCGGCAAAAACATAATAAGCCGTAATGCAAACAAACTTGCATTGCGGCTTTCTTTCTGACTGAAATTTCACTTAGAATTCATATAGAATTAAACTACATTTAAGGTTGCCGATTTATACTTTAATCAAAGAAAACAAAAGAAAGGGGACGGTAATATGCAGGGCTATCAGGAAATCTTCAAACGGTATGAAAAGAAATACATAATTGATGAGCATATTTACGGTGAGCTTATGAACCGGCTGAAAGAACATTTTGTCAGCGATAAATACGGCAAAAGCACGGTGTGCAATATTTATTATGATACTCCCAGCCACCTGCTTATAAGAAATTCCATTGAAAAACCTGTTTACAAGGAAAAATTCAGAGTCAGGAGCTACGGTGTTCCCAATGACAATTCAATGGTATTTGTGGAGCTTAAAAAGAAATATAAAGGGGTTGTATTTAAACGAAGAGTTGAGATGTCCCTTGCACAGTCAAGAGATTTCATTTCAGGGAAAAGTTCTCCTGAAAAAAATCCTCAGATTGAAAATGAGCTGCGATATTTTCTCTCGTTTTATAAGGATATTGCTCCTGCCATGTTTTTAAGCTATGAGCGAACAGCTTTATGCGGAATTGAAAATCCGTCGCTGAGGATAACCTTCGACTACAATATTTTATACAGAGAAGAACAGCTTCAGCTTGACAAAGGCATCTGGGGAAACAAGCTTATTGATGAAAACACAAAAATCATGGAAATAAAAATCCCCGGTGCAATGCCCGTCTGGCTTTCAAAAATTCTTGATGAGCTTAAACTTTTTCCCAATTCGTTTTCAAAATACGGAACAGCATATCTTCAAAGCTATGCTGAACAGAATAATAAAGGTAAGGTGATTATCTGTGCTTGACACATTAACAACAACTGCAAATTCAGTTTCAACGGGAAACTTTGTTTTATGTACCATTGCTTCTCTGATACTTGGTATTATAATCGCATTCGCATTTAATTTTAAACAAAATAAAACCAAAAGCTTTATGATGACCCTGGCACTTCTCCCTGTTATAGTGCAGGTAGTGATTATGCTCGTAAACGGCAATATCGGAACGGGCGTTGCAGTTATGGGAGCATTCAGCCTTGTAAGATTTCGTTCTGTTCCGGGCAGTGCAATGGATATATGTGCAATTTTCCTTTCAATGGCAGTAGGCCTTGCCACCGGAACTGCACATCTTGGACTTGCCGTTTGTCTTGCCCTCAGCGTAAGCCTGCTGAATATTGTTTATACACTTTTGCCTGTAGCGAACAAGAAAAGATGTGAAAAGGAGCTTAATATCACAATACCTGAGAGCCTGGATTATACCAATGTGTTCAATGATATCTTTGAAAAATATCTTGAAAGCTGTGAGCTTGTAAATGTTAAAACCACAAATATGGGAAGTCTTTTCAAGCTGAAATACAAAGTAACTTTCAAAAAAGATGTAAATGAAAAACAGCTTATTGACGAACTGAGATGCCGAAACGGCAATCTTGAAATAATGTGTTCACGAGTTCCCGACCCTATTGAACAATCTTTTTAAAATATTTTATGCAGGAGGGAAAAAAATGAAATCCAAAAAATTCAGAAAGCTTGCGGCAGCCGCTGCTGCGATTATAGCTGTAACAATGGTATTCTCAGGCTGTAAAAGCATAAAAAGCACTTCAGATTCAGGCTCCGTCATAGCTTCCCATATTGATACAAGCATTTCGGCAGAAGACATTGATGTGGGCTATGATGAAGAAAGCACAGTATCTGTTTCCTTTGCTGACGGAAAGGCAGAAATAAAAGGCGAGGGTGCATCAGCACAAGGAGAAAACGTAACCATAAAACAAGCAGGAACATATATTCTTTCCGGAACCACCGATAACGGCAGAGTTATAATTTCCGCTGACAAAGATGCAGAAATAAAGCTTGTTCTCAACGGCGTTGACATAACCTGCTCTGACAACTCACCGATTTACATAAGCAAAGCAAAAAAAGTTTACATGGTTCTCAATGACGGCAAGGAAAACTCATTGACCGACGGCAAAAGCTATTCCCTTAGCGAAGATGATGCCAATGCTGACGGATGTATCTTTTCCAAAGCTAATCTGACCATAAACGGCGGAGGAACGCTGAATGTCAATGGAAATTATAAGCACGGCATAGTATCAAAAGACGACCTTGTTATAACTGACGGCATTATAAATGTGACCTCTGCATCAACTGCATTGGAGGGCAAGGATTGCGTGAAGATCTCAGGAGGCACTTTCAAGCTGTCGGCAGGCTCCAACGGTATCAAATCCACCAATACAGAAGAAGCTGACAAAGGCTTTATAAGCATTTCAGGCGGAACATTCGATATTGTTTCCAACAATGACGCCATTGAGGCAGAGAAAATAATTACTGTAGAGGACGGAAGCTTTGACATAAAAACAGGGGGCGGAAGTGCCAATGCCTCTATGAAATCTGACGGTATGCCAAACGGTGACTGGCGTCAGGATATGGGAAAAGGCGGAGGCGGTCCGAGAGGACAAATGGCTGCTCCGGACGGCGGTGAAACTCCTCCGGAACCTGTGGGCAACAGCGACCAGATGCCTGTTGTAAATGCTGCATCAGCTGAAACAGATTCTGAAAGCTCAGAAAGTACCGATGATAGCTCAACATCGGCAAAAGCTATAAAGGCAGCCGGTGAGATTAAAATAAGCGGCGGAACTTTCAAAATCGACTCAGCAGATGATTCACTTCACTGCAACGGAAA
>JBJFBR010000004.1:0-5084 GCA_051888545.1 Oscillospiraceae bacterium | reverse complement strand
TACAGTTTATAATTTTTATATTATTGGCGTCTGCATATTCCTTTGCGGCTTTGTAGTTATTTTCTTTTACTTTCCATTATTTCCTTATCAATCTGTTGATAAATGTCTGTCATTTGTTTATAGGATACTGAGCAGTCAAACTTTTCTACCGAATCATGACAAAAAACAGCCATTTTTTCTCGCAATTCTGAATTACTTAATTTTTTTAAGCCTTCAGAAAAGCCATTTACATCATATGGATTATAAATAAATCCGTTGCCATCAGTACCATTATCTATAATATAGTCTTTTATTCCTTGCACATTTGAGCCTACTAAAGGTACACCACAACGTAGCTGTTCAATTCCAGAAAGACCTAATCCTTCCTGAACAGAAGGGATAGCCCCTATATCTGCACAATGACATAATTGAGGAATGTCATTTCTGAATCCAAATAAAATGAGTTTAACATCAAATTCTTTAGCTAATTCAACCAGTTTATTATAAGTACTTGAACCTGGTATGCCTCCACCGGCAATACCATAAACAACGTTTTTCAATCCACTTTGAGCTATAGCTTTAATAATAACTTGATGATTTTTTCGCTCAGATAACTCACCAACGCTCAAAACGAATAAATCGTTATCATTTATACCTAATGATGAACGATATTTTTTTCTATCAAAATCAGATATGTCAAATTTTTTCAGATTGACCCCAACGCCATTGATCATTTTAACGTCTTTGCAGAACATACGTTTAGCATTAGAATAATCTTCATTATTAATAGTGATTATTGTATCAGTAATTAAAGACATGATTTTTTCAATTGTATAGTACATAATCCAAGATTTTTTAGATGAATATTTATGAAAATTAAAACCGTGTGTAGTATAAATCATATAGGCTTTATTTCCTAATATGGTTTTATTGGCAAATCTTGTAATCGCTCCTGCTATTGCTGTATGGCAATGAATTAAATCCGGTTTTAAATTTTTAATTATTTTTCTTATCTGTTTAAAAGCTGTAATATTATCTTTTTTTAAAGGATTTTTTGATTCAAAGTCTATCTGATGAAAATAAACATGTCGTTCTTTGAGAACGTTTTCTATGTATCCTTTGCCGTTGTCATTGGCACAACAATGAACTTCATATCCTAAATCCTTCAATATTTCCAAATCATGCAAAAGAAACCCGTTAATAAATCCTCCTCTTGCAGTTACAATTAAAGCAATTTTATTTATCGACATTATTTTTTCTCCTTATAACATCTTCCAATTTCATTCGTGGAAATACTTCCAGCATTCCACCGCGGGTACAGTTTATAATTTTTATATCATGAGTGTCTGCATATTCTTTTGCGGCATTGTATCCGGTAACCATTTTATCATGATTCAGGTATTCCAGTCTGTCATGGTGGCCGCTTTCAACAAAATGATTTTTTTCACCCTTTTTATAACTGCAGTCTGCTCCCAGCAGATAAATCTCTGAAAATCCCATATAAACGGCTATTTGCAAAAGTGAATAGGTGATTGAATAGCCATCATATACTATTGAATATGCATCATTGCTGAATTTGGAATAAAACTTGTTAAAGTGCATATCATACTCATGATAAACAGTATCATAAGGATATTTTACATAGTTTTTAGGAAGAGAATACTGATGAGCCAATTCATCTGATACAAAGATATTAGTGGAGTCCTTATAATATTTTTCAATTATAGGTTCCATTTTTTTGTATACATATACATCTTGAATCCCATAAAAAGTAGGACGCCAAGTTGTATTTTCATATATTTTACAAATAGAATTACAGCTAAAACTTATTTCATCTTGTATTAGATTGAGGTCTTCCAAAGTAAGACTCGGTCCTGTTGCAACAATGAAACATCTTTTATTCTTATATTCATCTTTTAAATTTTTTAAAGGTAAAAATTCACTATCTTCTTGTCCATTTTTTCTTGCTTCTATTTCTTTTTGTATTTCCAGTTCTTTTCTATTCCATTTATATTTATCAAAGAAATAACGAATTTTCTTAACTATATAGTTATCCTTAATACAATTAATATAATCTGTCCATAAGTCCTTCATTTTATTACCTCTTAATTTGGCCTATGATAAATCCTGTTAAAAATAGTAAAACATAACACCATCACTTTTTCATCTGTTCAGCAATATCTGCGTCAACAATTTCTTCGCCTGTTTTGTTCTTGAGCTGTTCCTGTGACGCTTCGCTTAAACCATTGTTGATAACACAGTGCATATCACAGGTACTCAGCTTGTCCAGATCTTCCTTTGTTACTTTTCCGTCATGATAATCTCTGCATATCTTGTTTTCATACATAGAATATTTTTTCTTTGTCCAGAACTTAGCTTTGTGCTTAATTACCCACCAGGCCGGCTTCCAGATATATTTGTGCATTGCAGGGCTTACGCTGCCTATCATCCAGCAGTTTCTGTCGCAGCAGCGAACCTTTTTACGGACTTCTTCAGCCTGAGCTGAATTCCATAGCTCGTCCCATGTCTGTTCATTCAGGTTGCCCATTACTTCCTTATCCTTTGTTCCGTTGCATGGCATTACATCGCCGTACGGGTCAATGAAGAAAGTATCAAAGCTCATATCGCACTTGAGCAATCTTGGTTGTCCGTAAATATAGTTTATCAGACCATGGTTGAAGTAAGCTCTGAACCATTTTTTAGGGCTGTTGGAATTCAGAAGCTCGTTAACCAGTTTTTCAAAGTTTTTTGCTACCATAGGGCGGTCATGGATAACATTCTTTGCCTCAACAAAGTAGAAGCTGTTATGTAAACTTGCTGTTGCAAATTCCATTCCCATTTCATTGGATATCTCATACAAAGGTACAAGGTCAGGAGCGTTTTTATCCTGAACGGTCATACCGAATCCAACATCCTTCATACCCATTTCTCTCAGCTTTTTAAGTGTGCTGTATCCACGCTGATAACCGTTTTCAAGTCCACGTATCTCATTGTTGGTTTTTTCCAGACCTTCAATAGAGATTCTTATGCCTATCTGAGGGAACTCCTTGCACAAATCCACAATTCTGTCTGTAAAGAAGCCGTTTGTGGAAATAACAATACGGTCACTTTTCTTGTAAAGCTCTCTGACAATATCCTTAAGGTCAGTACGGATAAACGGTTCACCGCCTGTTATATTGGTGAAATACATTTTAGGCAGTTTCCTGATTGTTTCAATAGAAATCTCTTCTTCGGGCTTTGACGGAGCTTTGTATCTGTTGCACATTGAACATCTTGCATTACAACGATATGTTACAATAACCGTACCGTTTAATTTTTTATCAGCCATAATATTTTTCTCCTTAAACTATATATTATTGTTAATCATTTGTTTATTTTTGTGTTTGCCTGCAACATTCTTAATGGTATTTCCGGCAATATCCAGGCCTTTCTTTGCCAGAACGGAAAACAGAACTGCACCAATTATTGTCGCAGCGGAAGTGAATATGTAGGAAAGTATATCTGATGAAAACAGATGAGTACAGTGAACCTTTTCAATCACTCTGAAAATTACCATATGGCAAAGATATATTTCCATACTTATTCCGCTTAAAAACTTTGTAACAGGGTTTTGCAGTATTTTGCGGTTCGGGCCAAGAGCATAAATAAGAAACAGCGAGAACACAATTATCATTATAGGTACATAATCACCTATGATAAAATATGCCGCACAGCAAGCAATACACGCTAAAAGCACAAACCATCTGTATTTTTCAGAAATTTTCTCCAGCTATTCACGATAAATGAAAATCAGTCCCCCTGCCAGAAAGAACACTGCACAATAAATAAAATTAGAACGTCCTACATGGAAGTAAACTGAGCATAAAATGTTAAATACAAATGCTATAGCAAAAGCAAACCATGCTCTTCTTTTATCGGAAATCAGATAGCAGAAAAACGGGAATACCAGGTAAAAAACAAATACCACGCCTAAAAACCAGCCAACACCTATTACAGACATATTAGGATCAGGCAGCAATCCGAAGCATAGTGTAAGATTTGCAAAAGCTTCACAAAACGCACCTTTGCTTGGAGATATAATCAAATCCAGAATACACAGCAATGCGAAAAATGGCAGGATTTTTGCGTAGCGTCTGCCGTAAAATTGTCCCGGACTTATTTTGTTGTTTATGACTTTATTAAAATAGCCGCAGCACATTGCAAAGCCGCTGATAATCATAAACAGAAATACCAGATTAGAAAATGACGCAATCAGATTGTCAGTAACAAATCCTTTGATTTTATAATTGCCATTGGCTTGAACATGCATCAGGACAATGCCTATTGCTGAAAAAGCTCTCAAGCCGTCTATGGCATCATAACGCTTTTTTACACTTGGTTCAGACATATAACCACCGCTTTATCTATATTTTTGTCAGTTTTATAATATTTTACATTGAATAATCACATCAAGCAAAACAACATAAATCCTTTATATTATACCATAAACCGCAGAATATTGCAATAGTAAAACATACTAATAATAAGCTTTAATCAGCGTATTATTAGGAAAATTGATAGCAACTCAATTTGATAAATATGTAATTGTAATAAAATAAAAAATATGGCAGTCTGGGATTCCGGGTGAAGTTATTGGTGTTATCGGTAACAGCACGGCAGATTTGTCGTGACGGTGTGAAGCGGGAAGAATCCTGCAAGAAAAATGCTGTTAACGGTGCAAATGGGGGCAGACCTCAAAAAGCAAAAAAACCGACCGGTTTTTCAGAAAACCCAACAAAACCCAAAAAAGCCGATAAAGATAAAGAAGAAGACACAGACAAAGAAACAGAAAAAGATAAAGATACAGTTACAGATACAGAAGAAGAGAAAGAAACAGATACAGTTACAGAGAAAGACAAAGTTACAGAGAAAATGCTTACGCAAAAGGAATCTGATGAGTTTGTCAGTCTGTCGTCTTTGTCGTCTGTCTGAGAAATAATTTTATTCTCTGCCATCGCTGTACGAGCGTATACCGTCGAATACGGTCGTATACGAACCTATACGAATTATACCGATAAAGATAAAGAAGAAGACACAGACAAAGAAACAGAAAAAGATAAAGATAC
>JBJFBR010000003.1:24416-29944 GCA_051888545.1 Oscillospiraceae bacterium | reverse complement strand
GAAAAAGATAAAGATACAGTTACAGATACAGAAGAAGAGAAAGAAACAGATACAGATACAGAGAAAGACAAAGATACAGAAAAAATGCTTACGCAAGAGGAATTTGATGAGCTTGTCGGTCTGTCGTCTTTGTCGTCTGTGAGAAAATATCTTTCTGAAATTTCTGACTGTCAGTCTTTCGGAATAAGTATTTATAAAACAATAAAAGGGAGGTCATAAACCTCCCCGTGATTAATGAATATTATATAGTTTTATTAAGCTTTGTCACCGTACTGTGATGCAATTATCCTTGCAACATAAACTCCTGAAGCTGCCGCCTGTGACAGAGAATGGGTTACTCCCGAACCGTCACCCAGTATATACAGCCCTTTTACGCTTGTTTCAAGGTGTTCGTCTACTGCAACACGAGAGTTGTAGAACTTGACTTCAACGCCGTAGAGCAAAGTATCATCATTTGCCATTCCCGGAGCGATTTTGTCAAGAGCGTAAATCATTTCAATTATGTCATCAAGCTGACGTTTTGGAATAACAAGGCTTAAATCGCCCGGTGTTGCCTGAAGTGTAGGCTGAATAAAGGTCTGGGATAATCTGTGCTCGTTGGTTCGTCTTCCTGAAACCAGATCGCCGAAACGCTGAACAAGCACTCCGCCTCCGAGCATATTTGAAAGTCTTGCAATAGATTCACCGTAAGCGTTGGAATCCTTGAACGGTTCTGAGAATGTGTTTGAAACCAGAAGCGCAAAATTGGTATTGTCTGTATGCAGTTTCGGATCTGCATAGCTGTGTCCGTTTACGGTAATAATACCATTGGTATTTTCGTTTACCACTTTGCCGTATGGATTCATACAGAAGGTTCTTACCAGGTCGCCGTATTTTTTGGTACGGTAAACGATCTTGCTTTCATAGACCTTGCTGGTAATGTGTTCAAATATTGCAGCAGGAATTTCAACTCTGACGCCGATATCTACTCTGTTGGAACGTGTTGGGATATCAAATTTCTCACAAATCTGTGAAATCCATTTTGAACCGCTTCTGCCTGCTGCGGCAACGGTCTGTGAACATTCATAGGTATCTTTGTCTGTGATTATTTTAAAGGTATCACCGTCTTTGGTTATGTCTTTGACGGTTTCATAGAATCTGAAGTCAACCTTGTCCTTGACAAAGTTGAACATATTGTTGAGAATGTCCAGATTTCTGTCTGTTCCCAGATGTCTTACCTGAGCGTCAAGGAGATGAAGGTCATATTTCAGTGCATCAGCCTTTATGGACGAAGAAGCAGTAGAATAAAGCTTTGCGTCCTTTCCGCCCATTTTAAGGTTGATTGAGTCAACATACCTCATAAGGTCAAGAGCTTCATCTCTTCCTGTAAAGGTGAACAAATCACCGCCGAAGTTGTTTGTTATATTATACTTCCCGTCGGACATTCCGCCGGCACCGCCGAAGCCATGCATAATTGAGCAAACTTTGCAGTGAACGCAGGATTTGATTTTCTTACCGTCAATGGGGCATTTCCTTTCAGTGATCGGTCCGCCCTGATCAATAACGCATACTTTCACGTTTTTGTTAAGGGCAACAAATTCATAAGCCATAAAAGCTCCGGATGCACCGGCACCGACAATAACTACATCATATTTTTGTGACATTTTTTATTTCCTTTCATATTTTATCAATCTCATTTTAACGCTAAATATTATGTTTGTCAATAATTTTTATGCGGAATATAAATGTTGAAATATGTTATATCTGCTAATTATATTATGAAATATAGACAAAATTTTAGTATTTGAATATTTTTTGCCCTTTATTATTGTATTTTCTGAAAAGATGATGTATAATATTAAGTATATTATTTTTAAGGGGTAATTGTTATGCAGCTTTTGAAAGACCGAATTCTGAAAGACGGCGTTGTAAAAGACGGCAGCATTCTTAAAGTAGACAAGTTTCTTAATCATCAGATGGATGTTACCTTATTTAATGAGATAGGAAAAGAATTTGCAAAGAGATTTGAAGGCATGGGCGTAAATAAAATACTGACCATTGAAGCTTCCGGAATAGGTATTGCTTGTATTGTCGGACAGCATTTTAATAATTGTCCTGTAATTTTTGCAAAGAAAACTCAAAGCAAAAATCTTGACGGCGAGATATATACTTCAAAGGTAAAGTCATTTACAAAAGGCACGACTTATGATGTTATGGTATCCGGCAAGTTCCTTAATAAAGGGGACAAGATTCTGATTATTGACGATTTTCTTGCCAATGGCTGTGCCCTTATGGGACTGATTGATATTATCAGGCAGTCGGAAGCTGAGATTGCTGGAGCAGGAATTGTAATTGAAAAGGGATTCCAGCCCGGCGGCAAAATGATTCGTGACATGGGAATAAAGCTTGAATCTCTGGCTATCATTGATTCAATGGAAGGCAACAAAATTAAGTTTCGTAATTGACAGCTGAAGCTGTTAATATATTTTAAGGAGGATAATTTATGAAATTCAGAAAACTTGCTGCAGCTGTAATGGCAGCTGCAATGCTGTTTACAGTTGGATGCGGTTCAACTTCAGGCAGCGACTCAAAGGCTGATTCAACAGCTGCAAGCGATGCAAAGGGTATCGCAAAGGAAGATGTTAAGGTAGGAGTTATACATATCGGTAACCCTGCCGATGGTTCAGGTTATTCCTACGCTCACGATCAGGGAATTGTGGAAATGCAGAAAAATCTTGACCTTAAAGATGATCAGATCGTAAGAAAGAATAATATTCCTGATGATGACCCTACAGCAACTGAAAATGCAATCAATGAATGTATTGAAGAAGGCTGCAACATTATTTTCGGTACAAGCTACAACTATATGGATACTATGGAAAAGCTTGCTGATGAATATCCGGATATTTATTTCTGCCATGGTACAGGCTATAAGAACAACGGCAAGAATATGAACAACTATTTCGGAAGAATTTATCAGGCAAGATATCTTTCAGGTATTGTTGCAGGTTTGAAAACACAGTCAAATAAGATAGGCTATGTTTCTGCAATGGGCAAAGACAATTCAGAATGTACAGGCGGTATTGACGCATTTGCAATGGGTGTCAACTCTGTAAATCCTGATGCTCAGGTATTTGTAAAGGTAACAAACAGCTGGTATTCACCGACAGAAGAAACAAATGCTGCCAAGGCACTTATTTCTGACGGATGCGATGTTATTGCACAGCACTGTGATACTCCTAACCCACAGCTTGAAGCTGAAAATGCAGGAGTCTGGGGAGTTGGATATAACTCAGATATGTCTAAGGACGCTCCAAAGGCTACCCTGACATCTGTTGTATGGAACTGGGGTGCATATTATACATCACAGGTTCAGGAAATTATTGACGGCAAGTGGAATTGTGAAAACTACTACGGCGGTATGAAGGAAGGTCTTCTCGACATCGCTCCTCTCAGCAAGGATCTTTGCACAGATGAAATGCAGAAGGCTGTAGACGATGCAAAGGCAAAGATCGTTGACGGTTCATTTAATGTATTTGACGGCGTTATTGAAACAAATGACGGCAAAACAGTCGGCGAAGAAGGTAAAACTCTTGATGATGATACAATTAAGGGCGGCATTAACTGGTACTTCAAGAATGTAGTTGTTAAATAATAATAAATAAACAGAAATTACTTTATGGGCGACTTTTAAAGCCGCCCATTTCCAATTATGTAAAGAAAGGTCTTGATTTGGCATGGCTGATAAATCCGATATAAAAAATCAGATTGCTGTAAAATGCGAAGGTCTTACCAAAACCTTTGGTTCTGTCGTTGCTAATGATAACATCAACTTTGAAGTGAAGTATGGAGAAATTCTAGCTCTTCTGGGTGAAAACGGCTCCGGAAAAACCACTCTTATGAATATGCTTTCAGGACTTTATTATCCTGACAAAGGCAGTATTTATGTGGGAGGAGAAAAGGTTTCTATTACCAGCCCTCAGGATTCCATTGAACTGGGCATAGGTATGATTCATCAGCACTTTAAGCTTGTGGACGTATTTTCTGCAAGGGATAATATTATTACGGGAACTGAAGGAAAGCTTAAATCAAAAGCTGCTGTGGACAAGGAATTAAATGATATATCAAAAAGTACGGGGCTTGAAATTGACCTGAACAAAAAGATTTATAATATGTCCGTCAGCGAAAAGCAGACTGTTGAGATCGTTAAGGTACTTTATCGCGGAGCAAAGGTACTTATTCTTGATGAGCCTACAGCTGTACTTACTCCTCAGGAAACGGAAAAACTGTTTAAAATATTGAGAAAAATGCGTGATAACGGCAGAGCAATCATAATTATCACTCACAAGCTGAACGAAGTAATGTCCATCAGCGACAGGGTTGCTATTCTGAGAAAGGGACACAGCGTTGCTACTGTAAAAACCAGCGAAACAAATGAAAAAGAGCTTACTGAGCTTATGGTCGGCAAGCCTGTGGAGCTTTCTATTGACCGTCCTGAACCTGAAAATGTTGCTCCGATTTTAAATATCGTAGATCTTACGGTAAAGAAATCTGACGGGTCTGTTGCACTGGACGATATCAGCTTTGTAATCAACAAGGGAGAGATCCTGGGTATTGCAGGGGTTGCCGGCAGCGGTCAGAAGGAGCTTTGTGAAACAATAGCAGGGCTGCAGAAAATTGAAAAAGGCGCTGTACTGTACAATAAAGAAAATATTATCGGCAAAAACCCTGAGGATATAATTAAAATGGGAATAAGCATGAGCTTTGTACCGGAGGACCGTCTTGGCATGGGACTTGTGGCTTCACTGGGAATGACCGATAATATGCTGCTTAAAGGCTATAAAAACGGCAAAGGTCCTTTCGTAAACAGAAAGCCGGCAAAGGAACTTGCAAAAAGGCTTGTTAAAAAGCTGGATATAAAAACTCCGTCCATTGAAACTCCTGTCCGATTGCTTTCAGGCGGTAATGTTCAGAAGGTGCTTATCGGCAGAGAAATTGAATCAAATCCGAATCTGCTTATTACTGCTTATCCTGTAAGAGGTCTTGATATAAACTCATCATATACGATATATCATCTGCTTAATGAACAGAAAAAGAAAAATGCTGCTGTTTTGTTCATTGGTGAGGACCTTGATGTTCTGCTTGAGCTTTGTGACAGAATTCTTGTACTTTGTCATGGAAAAATCACAGGCATTGCAAAGGCTTCTGAATTAACAAAAGAGAAAATCGGTATGATGATGACCGGATTAACTCTTGAGGAGGTAATGAAACATGCCTGAGAAAACAATTAAGACAAAAAAAGCTCCTTTGCTCAGAGTTGCAAAGCGTTCTGAGCTTACAGGAAAACAAACCTTTATACTGAGAATCTGTTCTGTGCTTTTGGCAATAATAGCAGGCGGAATATTTATTCTTTGCTTAGGCAAAAATCCCGTCAGCGTGTATGCCACCATGATAAAAGGCTCGTTTATCAGCAAAAATGCAGCTAATCCTATGATGGCTTTTCAGGCTACGGTAAAGATTATGATTCCTTTGCTTATATCATCTTTGGG
>JBJFBR010000003.1:18216-24316 GCA_051888545.1 Oscillospiraceae bacterium | reverse complement strand
TGGCTTTTCAGGCTACGGTAAAGATTATGATTCCTTTGCTTATATCATCTTTGGGTGTCACATTGGCGTTCAAGCTTAAATTCTGGAACATCGGTGCAGAGGGACAGATCATAATGGGTGCTATTTTTGCTTCATATTTTGCACTTTATCAGGACAATATGCCTCATTATCTGCTTATAATCGTAATGCTTATTGCATCAATAATCGGCGGCGGACTTTTTGCCCTGATCCCTGCTATCTTTAAAGCAAAGTTTAATACAAATGAAACTCTTTTCACTCTTATGCTTAACTACATTGCCCTTGATATTATCGTATGGCTGCGTGACGGCCCCTGGGCAGATCCGGCATCAGGCGGTTTCCCTAAAATTGCAAGATTTTCTCAGAATGCACAGCTTGACAAGCTGGGGGGCATACAAATCGGCTGGCTTATCGGACTGATACTTGTTGTAGTTGTATTTGTATATCTTAAGTTCACCAAGCGTGGATATGAGATTTCCGTTGCATCTGAAAGCCAGGATACTGCAAGATATGCGGGAATGAATCCTAAGAAAATTATGCTCCTTACAATATTCTTCAGCGGTGCTGTATGCGGTATTGCAGGTATGGTTCAGGCAACAGGTTCTGACGCTACATTGTCCACTGCGGTGGCTGGAGGAGTTGGCTTTACAGCGATTATCGTTGCATGGCTTGCAAACCTGAATCCATTTGCGATTTTAGTTGTATCCTTCCTTTTCAGCGTTCTGGAAAAGGGCAGCGGAGTAATTCAGTCTGAATTCGGACTGTCTGTTTATTCGGCAGATGTATTGCAGGGAATTATACTGTTCTTTGTTCTGGGCTGTGAATTCTTTGTAAGATATAAATTTGTCGGCAGAGGCAAAAAAGCGTGAAAGGAGGAAATGCTCCGAGTGAGCGATTAAAATGAATCAAATTGTTACTTTTTTAGCCCATGCGGTTTATATGGGAACACCATTGCTTTTTGGTACATTGGGTGAAATACTTAATGAAAAATCAGGTCATCTTAATCTCGGCGTTGAAGGAATGATGGCCATGGGAGCCTGTGCCGGATTTATGTTCGGATATACTTCAAACAGCCTGGTAATAGCACTTATAGCTGCCTTTCTGGCAGGAGTCCTCAGTTCTCTTATTTATGCGTTCTTAACCATTACAATGAGAGCAAACCAGAATGTTACAGGACTTACTCTTACTATTTTCGGACTTGGACTTTCCAACTTTATCGGCGAATATATGCTCAGCAAATCAGAAACAAACAGCCTTAAGCTTCCTGCCGGAATTACAGCTCAGCTGAAAGATATAAAAATTCCTCTTTTGGGAGATATCCCCATAATCGGAGATATACTGTTCAATCAAAGCATTTTCACCTATCTTGGCATTATCATTGCCATTGTAATGTTTGTTTATCTTAACAAAACAAAAAAAGGACTTAACCTGAGAACTATCGGTGAAAATCCTGCGGTTGCCGATGCAGCAGGAATCAATGTTTCAAGATATAAATATATTCATGTACTTATCGGCGGAGGAATTTGCGGAATAGGCGGAGCTTATTGTTCAATGATTATCTGTGGAGGTGTATGGATGGCAAACAGCGTAAACGGTCTTGGCTGGATTTCTGTTGCACTTGTTATCTTTGCATTGTGGAGTCCGCTGAAGGCAATGCTTGGAGCATTTGTATTCGGAGCATTGAGCGTTATAAAATACTATGTTCCGAAAATCGGACCATTTGCAATACCGAATGCATTCTATGACATGCTTCCGTTCATCATTACAGCATTGGTACTTGTAATAACTTCAATAAGACAGTCCAAGAGCAAATCAATGCCGGCTGCCTGCGGAATAAACTATTTCCGGGAAGAAAGATAAAAAAGATAAAAGCATACACAAAAAAGCCTTGCAGGATTACTGCAAGGCTTATCTTGTAGACAAACTCTAAAAATCGTGTATATTAAAATTTAGGTCCACCCTTTTTAAAGGGTGGTAGGGGTTGAGGGGACAAAGTCCCTCATCGTCGACCGCAGTCGACGAAATCCCCTTTCATCGACGCTCCGCATAGAGTGAATTTTAAAATAGTCCAGTGGACTATTTTAAAAGAGGGGCATGCCCTGCACGAGAGGGCTGCCCCTTAAATAAACTAAAATAGATTATTTGTCTACAGTCTGAGCCTCATAGGATTACTGCAAGGCTTTAATTATTGCTGGTTATTTAGCTACTGTGCCACCGTCAAGATTGCTTCCTTCGGTTGACGCATATTCACTGTAGAATTCATTAAGTGAAATACCTGTGCCATTGTTGCCAAGGGCTTTCTGGTGGTCAAGACCAATGTAAAGTCCCGACTTGCTTGTCTGCCACAATGCTTTTTCCATGAGGCCGTATTTATCTTCATCCCATTTTATAGTAGTGCCTGTTGAAGGTGAGAATGAAAAGTCTGTCCAGAGTCCGCCTGTATCACCTGAGTTGGTGTTAAGGCACCAGAATGTGTGGTTGATGTGGTTGTTGATCATATAGTCACGGAGAAGTTCCATCCATTTCTGGTTTTTGTCGCCGTCCATATGTCCGCCCCATTCACCGATGAGCAAAGGTGCAATGTCCTGGTCATTGATGTATGCCCATGTATCATACCAATAATCGTCAAGGAGAGTCTGTGTTGTGAAGTCCTTGTCAAACCATGTCTGAGCATATACTGAAGGACCGTAATCGTGAGGTGAATAAACAATCTGGCTTGTACCGGTGTCAGGAACAACAGGATAGTCCTTTACGCCTCTGAGCTGTCCGCCCCACCAGCCGGGTTCATATGGTGAATTGGTCAATGAGTCAGGCATTCCCCAATAGTTGCCGTCAGCTTTCTTAACCTGCTGTTCAACGCCTTCAACAAGGATAAGAGCATGAGGATTTACTTCCAGAATTGCATTTGCACATTTTGTTGCTGCATATGCCCAGTTGTTTTCATCTGTTGAGCCGTCCCATTTTGCAGCCTGGTCACCTTCCTGACCTTTTCCGTGAGGTTCGTTTTTGAGGTCGTAAGCAAGCAGAGTATCATCATTTTTATACTTGTCTGCAAGCCATACCAGAGAGTCTATCCAGAGGTCAGTTGTAACCATAGTGCCGTCTGATGTTTCTTTTCCATACCAAAGATTGTAGTTGTGACCGGAATTGTTTGCGTCAGGGCTATGTATATCAATGAATACCTTTAAGCCGTATTTCTTGCATTTCTGCATGATAATATCGAAGATCTCCATGCTGTTTTTAATGCTGCCGTCCTCGTTGCAGAAGTCAACATTAATTGAATAGTTGGGATCATTATTTGCAGAAACGCTGGAAACCTTGTTTGGAGTTCCGTTCATCCATGAAAGCAAAAGCTCTGTAGAAATCGGGAAACGGAGAACATTGATTCCGTGGTCTGCAATAGATGAAAGCATATCGTCTACATCTGCACTCCATAAATAGTGAAGACAGTTTTCACTGCAGTTAAAACCAAACCAGTTTGCACCTGTAAGCCATACTTCATTTCCGTCCTGGTCATAAAGTCTGCTTCCGTCTGCATGAAGCCAGTCATCGTTGTTATCATCGTCCATTTCAGCTCTGACGGTATCAGATCTTTTGGCGGTTGTTGCCGCATAAGTAATACCTGTTGCAGCTAATAGTACTGCTGCTATTGAAACGGCTGTAACGCTTTTCCAAAGCTTTTTCATATTATAACCTATCCTTTCTCATAATTTTTGATAATTATTCACTTTATTTTATCACAATTTTTTAGGATTGTCAATTTAAATAATAAATTTATAAAGGATTTATAAAAAAGTTAATAATATGCTGTGCAGGCCTTAAAGAATTTCATCAGATTCAATTTCCGCCAGCAGCTTGTTTATCAGTTCTTTCTGAGCCAGTCCTGATGAAAAAGCTGTTGCACCGCCGCAGGCAGTTCCGAGTTTGTGTGCAAATATGTAATCGCTTTTTTTAATGTGTCCGGCAGCAAAGCCTGCAACCATTGAATCTCCTGCCCCAACGGAATTTATAACCTCTCCGCTGCAGATACCCATTTTATTTACATTCCCGTTCTCGTCAATAAGTATTGAACCGCCCTCTGCCATTGATACAAGTACGTTTACCGCACCCATTTGCTGAAGCTTTTCGGCATATGCTATAATTTTCTTGTCTGTATTCATTTCAGTACCGAAAATTTCCTCAAGCTCAAAATTATTCGGTTTTATGAGAAACGGTTTGTATTTCAGCACATTGAGCAATAAATCCTTTGTAGCGTCTACGATAAATTTTATTCCTCTGTCCTGAAGTCTTTCAAGGATTTTTTCGTATATGTTGCTTGGCATTGATTTTGGAATACTTCCTGAAAGAATGAGCATATCCCCTTCTTTAAGCATATCAAGCTTTCGGAAAAGCTGTTCAATGGCATTGCTGTCTATTTCAGGTCCCTGACCGTTGATTTCTGTTTCCTTATCGGCTTTGATTTTGATGTTTATTCTTGTGTTGCCGTTTTTCAGATGTATAAAATCGGTGTCGATACCCTGAGATTTAAGATCTTCTTCAAGAGCTTCTCCCGTAAAACCTGCAACAAATCCAAGAGCTTTGGATTCTATCCCCAGTTCTTTTAAAACGCATGAAACATTAATGCCTTTTCCGCCGAAATATATTTCTTCGCTGCTTGTGCGGTTGACCTGACCAACGGTTAAGCTGTCAAGCTTTATAACATAGTCCACAGCAGGGCTGAACGTAATGGTATAAATCATTTTAAACCTCCTGCAAATATATATTGAAATACCTGCTATATTGATTTGCCTTTATTTGCGGTATTGCTTTCATTGTCATCAGACTGATTTTGCTGAATAAACACTTTATATAAAAATGTATTTTGGTCTTTTTCAGAAAGCTTTGCACCGTCAAGATAACAACTGTCAACAGATAATTCTGTTATTTTGTATCCGTCAAAATCCAGTTTGAATACAATTTTAAACTTAGTTTTGTTTGAGGCTTTTCCTCCGCAATAGCCGGTTGCTGAAACATAACGGTTGTTGTTGTCAGCAGAATACTGCCAATTAATACTGTTGCTTTGGCTGAAGCTTTTGATTCTGTTTTCAATAGATGCTGTTGAAGTATATTCAGAAAAACCTTCAATATTTGATACGGAGCTGTTTTGCACCGAGCTGATAAATGTGCTGTCATCTACTTTCATTGCAGATACAAACCCGTTGTTTCCCAACGCCAGAAGAAGAGAAAGCAGAAGTACAATAAAAGGAGCTTTGCTTTTCTGGAAGAGAGTTTGTCTTCTGTAAATATATAAAGGAGGAAAAAAGCGTGATTTGTAAAGCGAAACATGGCTCATTGACATTTTTCGCAGATCTTTTTCATCGCTTACTGTTACCGCTATAGATGCGGCAATAACTCCGGTCCAAAGGGCAATGCCCAGCCATTTGTTCACAGCAAAGTTTTCTGCAAACAATGCCACAAGGGGGAGCAATGCAATATACCAGAGTTTGTTGTTTGATATCTGAACCATTGGCTGATTATATTGATAAAAATTTGTTTGATACATATAAAAAAGACCCTTTCTGAAGCTTTTTATTAATTATATATTATTTTTTATAAATAGTCAACTTAATATGCCAACCAGTTAATAACGAATAAATAAGAGGAATATTTAAAAAATATAAGCAAATATTTTCACAAATATTATATAATTGTTAACTTTTATAATATTTTATGATTACCTGTTGAAATATGGAATTTTCAATGATATAATATAATTGAAGATAAAGCATAGTAGTAATATGATAAATTATAAAAGCAATTTATAATTTATAAATTAAAATAATTAATTTATTATGTTGCGGTTGTGCTATAATTTATGTGGTGGAGAAAAGGAGGAAAAATATGAAAAGCGTTTCAAAAATTCTGGTATGCGGAAAAGACAGCACATCTGGTTATCTTACACAGCAGTTAAAGATGCAGGGCTTTAATGCAGTAAATGTGTCGGCAAATCCTTTGGACATTATTGGCGAAAGCTATAGGTTAAAGCCGGCGGCGGTTATGTTTTCTTCAATGGTTGAACAGCCTGTAAAGCTTATTGAACATT
>JBJFBR010000003.1:13312-18116 GCA_051888545.1 Oscillospiraceae bacterium | reverse complement strand
GCGGCGGTTATGTTTTCTTCAATGGTTGAACAGCCTGTAAAGCTTATTGAACATTTGAAAAGCATTTCATCAAGCCCATTGGTTTATGTGATAAAATCACATAAAGAAGTTTTCAATAATCATGAGCTGGAAGAAAAAAGCGACGGTTGTTTTGACCAGCCCCTGGACATTGAAAAAATCAGTCGGACGTTAGAGGCGAAAATATGTAATTCTGTTACAGGCGACAACGAAAATGAAGAGGAATATAAGGTGTTGTATAATTACATATCTCAGCTTTTGAACGAGCTTTGTGTTACGGCAAATTATAATGGCTATCTGTATTTGCGTGAAGCCATAAAAATGGTCAGTGCTCATCCTGTAACGGCACGAGGTTTTTCAACAAATATTTATCCTCATATTGCGGATAAATTCAATGTTAAAACTACAAGTGTGGAAAGAAATATACGAACAGCAATAAGCAGGAGCTGGGACAAGGCTCAGACGGAAACAAAGGTGAATACCTTCGGCGTTTTTGCAGCCAATGACAAGTGGCGTCCGACAAACAGCGAGTATATACTTATTTTAGCGGATATGGTAAGCCGGAAATTCGATAATATGGTATAATTAAAAAGGGACCGATACATAATATGTTTCGGTCCCGATCTATATAAGAACAGCTTTTGATACTCTCGCTGAAAGCTCCCCTGCGGACAAATGAAATTTGTCACTTTAAGCGATTTTTTGTAACAATTACTGTTTCAATATAGCTTATGCGAAGAATCGTTTTTTTGTGAGCGATTAGTCCATCATTGTTGAAATTTCGTCCATAACGCTGCTTATGGCATGGAGAGCTTTCCCTGTACGGGATTTAAGCACACGCTTTTCGTGATGTGAGGCATTGGTAACGGCATATACTATTGCTCCTGCCGTAACTCCTGCGGAAATACCCTTCAAAACTGAATTCAAATTCATAGCGATTATCCTTTCTGATATAAATTTTTGGGCTGTGTTTTTTGCCTTTATTAGTCTTAGATTATTTTCCCCATTTATTCATTTTATAATCAATTTTGCGGAATTAAAAAAAATAAATCTGCTGACAAAAATATTGACATATTTTTTGCATTGTTATATAATGAACGTAAATAATTTTAGTTATAAAATTTCAAGGAGGATTTTACTATGTTGGCAGTGGGAACAAAAGCTCCGGATTTTTCACTTCCGGACCAGAACGGAGAAATGCACAGCTTAGAGGAGTATAAGGGAAAAAAGGTTATTTTATATTTCTATCCCAAGGATAATACAGCAGGTTGTACAAAGCAGGCGTGCGGATATTCTGCAAAGGTTAATGACTATGCAGAAAAGAATACTGTTATTGTGGGAATAAGCAAGGACAGCGTTGCATCTCATAAGCGTTTTGAGGAAAAGCAGAATCTGAATATCACAATTCTTTCTGACCCTGAACTTTCCGCTATTCAGGCTTATGATGTATGGCACGAAAAGAAAATGTGCGGAAAGGTATATATGGGCGTTGTACGCACAACATATCTTATTGATGAAAACGGAATAATCGTCAGCGCCAATGATAAGGTAAAGGCTGCTGATGACGCTGAAAAAATGCTTGGGGAAGTATAATGAAAATCATTCTTTCTCCTGCAAAAAAGATGAGGATTGATACAGATTCTCTTGAATGTTCGGGACTTCCCGCAAATATTTTGCAGACTGAAAAAATTATGCAGTGGCTGAAAAGCAAAAGCTATAATGAGCTTAAACAGCTCTGGAAATGCAATGATAAAATTGCCAAAGAAAATTTTGAGCGTCTTGAGCAAATGGATTTGTATAGCAATCTGACTCCCGCAGTGCTTGCTTATGACGGTATTGCATATCAGTATATGGCGCCTGCGGTTTTTGAGTATGGCCAGTTTGATTATGTTCAGCAGCATTTGTGCATACTTTCAGCTTTTTACGGAGTACTGAAAGCAATGGACGGTGTGGTTCCATATAGATTGGAAATGCAGGCTAAAGCCGCCATAGACGGACATAAGGATTTGTATGACTTCTGGGGAAACCGTATTTATGAGCAGGTGAGAGATGATGACGGAGTTATTATCAACCTTGCATCAAAGGAATATTCAAAATGTGTGGAGAAATATCTTACTGATAAAGATATGTATATAACCTGCACTTTTGTGGAAATGTCAAAAGGCAGACTTGTAACCAAGGCCACCTATGCAAAAATGGCAAGAGGTGAAATGGTCCGGTATATGGCAGAAAATAAAATTGAAGATCCTGAGGACATTAAAAGATTTGACAGGCTTGGCTATAAGTTCAGAGAGGATTTGTCCACAGAAAATGAATACGTTTTTCAGCGTGTGGAAATGTAGTTTTATCCCGATTTTACGTTTTGTAAAGTCGGGAATTTTATTGTATAAAAGTTGCATTATAACGCTTAATGTGGTATAATTAAAATGTATATGAAAATTTGAAAGGACATATTTATGATATATTTTGATAATGCTGCAACCACAAAGCCGACTTCTGAGGTGTGCAAGGCTGTGATGAAAGGCCTGGAATGCTTTGGCAATCCGTCGTCGCTTCATAAGTTGGGTGTTGAGGCTGAAAAGCTGGTGACAGAAGCAAGAGAAAATATAGCTTGTGCTTTGGGTGTAAGCGAAGATGAGATATATTTTACATCAGGTGCAACCGAAAGCAATAATACTGCAATTATAGGAGCAGTAAAAAAGCTTGGCAAGCGTAAAAAGAGAATAGTTGTTTCATCGGTGGAACATCCTTCGGTTGCCGAACCTTGTAAAAAGCTTGAGCAGGCCGGTTTTGAGGTAGTAAGAATTTCTCCTGATGATAAGGGTGAAATAACAGCGGAAAGCATTATATCCGCTGTGGATGAAAATACTATTGTTGTCAGTTGTATGCTTGTGAATAATGAAAACGGATATATCCTGCCTGTTGCAAAGGCTTTTGCGGCAGTAAAGCGGAAATATCCAACCGTCCTCACTCACTGCGACTGCGTTCAGGGATTTATGAAGATTCCCATAAAAGCAAAAAATCTTTGTGCTGATTTTATATCCCTGAGCGGACATAAAATTCATGGTCCAAAGGGAATCGGCGCATTGTATGTTAAAAAAGACGTGAAGATCCCGTCATTGGTTTACGGCGGCGGACAGGAAAAAGCATTCCGTTCCGGTACTGAATCTGTACCGCTGATATGCGGATTCGGTGAGGCTGTGGCAGAGCTGAAGGACAATATTTCACAGCGATTTGATTATGTAAAAGGCTTGCAGGCATATTTGTATGAACAGTGCAGGGCAAATGGAATACACATTAATTCCAATGAAAACTCATCTCCTTATGTAAACAGCATTGCCGTTGAAAACCTGAAAAGTGAAGTTCTTCTGCATTTTCTTGAAAGCAGAGAAATTTATGTTTCCAGCGGTTCGGCTTGCTCAAAAGGCAAAAAAAGCAATGTTATCAAAGAGTTCGGAGTTAGTGAACAGTATTCTGACAGCACAGTAAGAATAAGCTTTTGTTCTGATAATACAAAAGAAGAAATTGATGAGTTTATAGCCGCAGTGAATGATGCAAGAGAAAAACTATGCGGAATTAAACATTAAACATATGTTTTATACTATTATATAAAGAAGTCATAAAGAGGAGAAATTTAATGAAAGAAATAATTTTGTGCAAATACGGCGAAATTGCCCTGAAAGGTCTTAATAAAAGCACTTTTGAAAGCATGCTTGTAAAAAACGTGAAAAGACGTCTTGAAAAGCTTGGACCTTTCAGATATACAAGATCTCAGTCAATGCTTTATGTTGAGCCGCTGAGCGATGATATAGATATGGACGAGGTTATGTTCAGGCTTGAGCGTACTTTTGGTATCGTTAAGCTCTGCAGAGCATTCTGCGTTGAGAAGAATATGGATTCTATCCTCAATGATTCAATGGAATATCTGGCTGTAGCATTGGAGGGCGTAAATACCTTTAAGGTAAATGCTAAAAGAGCCGATAAAAAATTCCCTTATAAATCACCTGAAATATGCAGAGAACTGGGTGCGAAGATACTTGAAAATTTCCCTCATCTTTCTGTGGATGTTCATAATCCTGATATGATTGTTACTGTGGAAATAAGAGAGCAGTATGCATTCATTGACGCATTGCAGGTTGAAGGTGCAGGAGGTATTCCTGTTGGCTCCAGCGGAAAGGCCATGCTTTTGCTTTCAGGGGGAATTGATTCACCTGTTGCAGGATATATGATGGCAAAGCGTGGAGCACAGGTTGAGGCGATTCATTTTGAAGCACCGCCTTATACTTCCGAAAGAGCAAAAATGAAGGTGGAAAAGCTTGCAAAACTCCTCACTCCGTATTGTGGTGATATTAAATTCCACTGTGTTCCTTTTACCGAAATCCAAGAGGTTCTCAGGGATAACTGTCCTGAAGAATTGTTTACAATCATTATGCGCAGACTTATGATGGAAATTGCACAGCGTTTCTGTGAAAAGGAAGATATTCAGTGCCTGGTTACAGGTGAAAGTCTTGGTCAGGTTGCAAGTCAGACAATGTATGCTATGGTATGCACAGACGCTGCCTGCAGATATCCTGTTTTCAGACCGTGTATCGGAATGGATAAATCGGAGATTGTAACTATAGCAAGAAAAATTGATACCTTTGAAACATCAATTCTGCCCTATGAGGATTGCTGTACAGTTTTCACTCCGAAGCATCCTAAAACAAGACCTGTACTTCAGGATGTGGTAAATGCACAGAATTCCTATGATTTTGAACCTCTGATTCAGAAAGCTGTGGAAAATACC
>JBJFBR010000003.1:10588-13212 GCA_051888545.1 Oscillospiraceae bacterium | reverse complement strand
CATCAGAAAAGAGGTAAAAACATTGATTGATTTTGCTGATGATAACAAATCGGTAACAAAAGCCCTTGACAATACTGCAAAAGAGGTTGTATCATATTTATTGTCAAAAGGAATTACTCTGAGCACTGCCGAAAGCTGTACGGGAGGTATGGTGAGTCAGGCAATAACATCTGTTTCAGGTGCATCACGTATATATATGGGTGGAGTATGCAGCTATAATGAACAGATAAAGGTCAGAGTCCTTGGGGTAGATAAAGCCACTTTGGAAAGGCATACCGTTTATTCACCGGAGGTTGCATCTGAAATGAGCCTGGGAGTTATGAAGCTTATGGAGACAGAGGCAGCTATAGGAATAACGGGTATTGCAGGTCCTGACGGGGGAACGGCAGAAAAACCGGTAGGCACAGTTTATGTTTCCGTAAGATACGGACAAAAAGAAAATGTCAGAAATCTTATGCTTTACAAAGAGTATAAGAAGCCTGACAGAAATACAATCCGATTGATAACTTCAGTCAAAGCGTTGGAGATGCTTAAAACGCTTGTAGAGAATACTGAAAGCGAGGATGAATAAATGTCTATGGCTAACGAGGTTTATAATCTTACTCCAAAAAGCAATGAGAATTTCTTTTTAAGATTTTTAAAATATTTCATTCCGTGGAAAGGTGACGGAAGAAATGAAATTTTACGAAAGATAGTTTTTTTCTTTTCAATTTTGCTGTTTTGTTTTTCTCTTAATCAGCTTAAAGCCTTTTTGCAGGAGGACGCTGATGCGAAAAACTATGCAGCTCAGGTAAGACAGGAGCTTTCTCCTGCATATAACGATAACGGAATTGATGCTGACGATTCTCCTGATGCTGCTCTTAAAAACAGAGTTATTCAGCCTTGGGCTAAAAAGCTGGTTGCCCGGAATTCAGAGGCTGTGGGCTGGATAAAAATTCCCGACTGGAATGACGCCAACGGAGAACCTTACATAGATTATCCTGTTGTTCAGCATTTGTCAGATGATATTGAAGAGGGAAATACTTTTTATCTGCATAAAAATCTTGATAAAGAATATTATGAGTCAGGCAGTATTATTGCCGACTGCGGAGTTCCTATTGACAAAAACGGTCAAGCCGATAATATAACTTTATACGGACATCATATGAGAAGTCTCGGAACTGCTTTTACTCATCTTGCAGAGTATAAGCAAGGCGTTGATTTTCTTAAAAAGCATCCTGTAATTGAATTCAATACGGTTTATGAAAGCAATCAGAAGTATGTAATAGTTGGCTGTTATGTGACAAATTCTGAGGAAAGTCAGGATAACGGAAAGCTGTTTGATTATTGGAGATACCGTAATTTTGATGAAGAGCATACCTTTGACAGTTTTATAGATAATGTCAGAAAGTATTCCTGGTATTCCAGCGACATTGAATGCGGACCGGATGACGATTATTTAACCCTGCAGATTTGTTCAAATGAGGTTGCCGATTTCAGATGGGTAATTACTGCTAAGAAGATGACTGCCGATGATAATCTGGATTTAATTATTGCGTCCTATAAAGAAAAAGCAGATAAGGATATCTATTTCCCGAAAGCATGGAGAGATGCCTGGGGAAACACAAAGCAATATTTTGGCTGGGCTTATTGATTTTTGATTATATCATCATATGATGGTGTAAAATATATCAAGACATATAAGTCTTTGTTCTGTGTGTTTTGAAAATAACACAGAGGTCTGCATTATGCAGACTTAGCAGGTTGATTTTCAGCTTGCGGAAAGGTTACGTGAAAAAATGATACAGAAAAAATCCATTGGTAAAATTATCAAAAAGTTCAAAGCGTCAAAAATCGGCGGAATAATGCTTGCAGTTATATTGTGCGGTGCAGCTTTTGTATCAGCTGCTGCGGCAGAGCAAAGTGTACTGCAAAAAGAACAGGAACAGCTGCCTGAAAATGATTTTTCAGAAGTAATTATGGACTATAAGGATATTGGAGTTCTGGGTAATCCGCTTGAGAAAAAGACTACTGCAGCTGCAAAAAAAGTTACTACTCAGAAAACACCCAAGCCTGTTACAAAAAATACTTCTGCAACTTCCAGAACAAGAACTAAAACAGCAGCAAAGCCTAAGACAACTACAACAAAAGCCACAACTCAGGCAACAACAGTTTCTCAGGCTCAGGTAACAGCAGCTCCAAGAACATATTCAGGTATGGTAAGCTATACTCAGGAGGAATTCAACCTTCTTGCATTTATTGTTCAGCATGAGGTTGGAAATATGAGTGAACAGAGCAAAATTGCCGTTACAAATGTTATTCTTAACAGAGTTAAATCACCTATGTTCCCAAATACGATCAATGAAGTCCTGACAGCACCGGGACAGTTTACTGCATATCAGGAATATCCGGGGGGAAGTGCCGCTACAGAAAATACAATCAGCTGTGTTCAGCGTGCATTGAACGGTGAGGATAACAGCAACGGTGCAACATATTACTATGCTCCGAAATATTGCGGAGTAAGCTCATGGTTTGAGAGCCTTAATTTCTGTATGGAACTTGAAGGTCAAAGATTTTTCTACTAAAAAAATAAGTCAAGGCATCTGAGTGTCTTGACTTTTTTACTGTATATCTGAATCAAATTA
>JBJFBR010000003.1:0-10488 GCA_051888545.1 Oscillospiraceae bacterium | reverse complement strand
TTGCTCAACGATGTTGTTATGGGCAAGCCAAAGGATATTCAGGACGCTTTCAGAATACTCAGTATGCTTTCCGGAAATACTCATAAGGTGGTAAGCGGTACAGCAGTTTATTACAAAGGAAAGTATGTTTCCTTTGCGTCAATAACCGAAGTTGACTTTAAAATGCTGTCAGAAAGCGATATAAGGGCATATATAGCCACAGGAGAGCCTTTTGACAAGGCAGGTGCATACGGGATACAGGGCAGAGGAAGTCTGCTTGTGAAGGCTATCAGAGGGGATTATTTCAATGTTGTGGGATTGCCGGTTTCTGAGCTTGCAGATAAACTGGCGGATATTTTAAGTATTGAAGAACTCCTTTAATACTTTGCGGTCGTCCTGTGGATAAATTGTCAGGCTGTTGTTTCCGTCAATGGTGGCAAGAAAAATATTTTCAGCATTGGAAAAGCCTTGCTTGTGAAGTTCTTTGTCCAGCCATTTTTTGTCATTCCCCGAATATCTGAGATTTTTCTCAATTATATTTCCGTCTATAATTACATTGATCACAAGCTTGTCGTCTTCGATATGCTGTTTTAAGTCTTTGTTTGTTGCAGGGCGTTCATCTGCTTTAGGCATAAAAGATATAGCACCGTTGTTTTCAAGAATAGCATAGGCAATTTGTGAGAGGTCAAAATATCCTTCATTTCTTGCTCTGGTCAACAGGTCGCAGATATCCAGCTTTGCTGTTTTCAGGTTATGGGGATAAAGCTTACCGTCCTCAATCAGAAGCAAAGGTCTTCCCGATAAAAAATGCCGTGCTTTTATAGATTTCATTGTCAGAACCGACAGACAAAAAGCTGTAACACCGTAAAGCGTCATAGCTATAGCTGACGTCCAGAAGTTAGCAGATGTATCGGATACAGCCATTTCTGAGGCGATAGAACCTATGGTGATACCATTGATGTAATCGAAAAGGTTAAGCTGAGAAATCTGTTTGTTTCCCATAAGCTTAGAGAGGAAAAACATAATTACTATAGAGCTGATTGTGGCAATGATTGTTCGTAAAACTAGCATAAAAAGACCTCCTGACGTTTTGTATTATGTTTTGCAAAGCAAGTCAAAATATACATACTTTGCATATAATAAAACGAAAGGGTGTGAAAAGGTGAGTAATTGTTACGGACAAAAGCTGAATTTACTTGCCGCAGCATTTGCAAACGCCTTGTCTGAGGGAATGGACAATGCTGAAATTGATTTGCTTTCAACTTTCTTGCAGCTTGTGGGAGAAGCCTTGGCTGTCATACCCGCAGCGTCAGATTACTGCAACAACAGGAACAATGAGCTCATAGAAAAATAAGTGCTGCCACTTTTGGTGACAGCACTTTTATTATTAATATCAGATCTGTGCGGAATAGTTCGGAGCTTCCTTAGTGATATAGATATCATGAGGATGTGACTCTTTAAGTCCTGCACCTGTGATTTTAACAAACTGAGCTTTTTCGTGAAGTTCGCCGATAGTAGGACATCCGCAGTAACCCATACCTGAACGAATACCGCCCACAAGCTGGAATACTGTATCAGAAAGGGTTCCCTTGTATGGTACACGTCCTTCAACGCCTTCCGGAACAAGCTTTTTGGAATCCAATGTATTTTCCTGGAAGTATCTGTCTTTTGAGCCTTTTTCCATTGCACCCAATGAACCCATACCTCTGTATACCTTGAATGAACGTCCCTGATAAATTTCAACAGCGCCGGGGGCTTCTTCACATCCGGCGAGAAGTGAACCGAGCATTACAACATTTGCACCTGCTGCCAGAGCCTTTACGATATCGCCGGAATATTTAATACCGCCGTCTGCAATAACAGGAATGTCATACTTTGCTGCAACTCTTGCTGCGTCATATACAGCTGTGATTTGCGGTACACCGATACCTGAAACAACACGTGTTGTACAAATTGAACCCGGTCCGATACCGACCTTAATGCAGTCAGCACCTGCTTTAATAAGATCCTCAGCAGCCTCAGCTGTAGCGATGTTTCCAGCAATAACAGGAGTGTTCGGAAATGCTGATTTAATTTCTTTAAGGCAGTTTATAATGTTCATTGAATGACCGTGAGCAGAGTCGAGAACAAGCACATCAGCCTGTGCGTCAACCAGTGCCTGAGCTCTTTCAAGAACGTCTTTGGTTACGCCAATGGCAGCACCGCAGAGAAGTCTGCCGTTTTTATCTCTTGCAGAGTTAGGATACTGAACAGCTTTTTCAATATCCTTAATGGTGATCAGGCCTTTGAGCATACCGTTATCATCAACAAGAGGGAGCTTTTCAATTTTATGTTTCATCAGAATTTTCTGTGCCTGCTCAAGATCTGTATTAACAGGAGCAGTTACGAGGTCTTCTTTGGTCATAACCTCAGAAATTTTAATGCTGAAATCAGAGATAAATCTCATATCACGGTTGGTGAGAATACCTTCAAGCTTACCGTGCTCGTCCACAATGGGCACGCCTGAAATTTTATATTTTCCCATAAGAGCGTCAGCGTCGGCAACAGTTTTATCAGCTGTGAGAGAAAATGGATTAACAATAACTCCGTTTTCGGAACGCTTGACCTTGTCAACCTCATCAACCTGCTGTTCAACAGTCATATTCTTGTGGATAACACCGATGCCGCCTTCACGGGCTATTGCAATAGCCATACGGGATTCGGTTACGGTATCCATGGCAGCGGTAATGATAGGAGTATTCAAAACAATGTCTCCTGCCAGTCGAGTTTTAAGGTCAATCATATTAGGAGTAACATCTGATTTTGCAGGAATAAGCAGAACATCATCAAATGTCAGACCTTCCTTAACAAATTTGTCATTCATAGTTTTCTCGTTTAGCATTAAAAAACCTCCCACTTAAAATTTATAAAATCAATTATTATTCTATTAAATATACACTATTTTCACATAAAAGTCAATCAATAATGATAGGATAAAAAATTAATTTTTTATTATCATATTTCTTAGATAGGGTAAAAGAATATCCCCTTGATTGACAAGGGGATAAATTGTTATTTAATGGAATTCTTCGCAATAACTTCTGCAATAAGATTGTTTGGAAGCTGTTCATATCTTTCAGGTGCAAGAACAAATGAACCTCTGCCCTGAGTCATCTGACGAAGGGTCATTGTAAAGTCGGACATTTCAGCCATAGGAACTTCTGCCGTTACAACTGTGAGTCCTTTTTTGTCAGAAGGCTCCATGCCCAGAACTCTGCCTCTGCGTTTGTTAAGCTCGCCGATTATGTCGCCTGTGTTTTCATCGGGTACTGTAACGTTCAGCGAACCGATAGGTTCAAGAAGTACAGGGTCAGCCTGTGGAATACCGTCCTTGTATGCAATGGTTGCAGCCATTTTAAATGCCATTTCGGATGAGTCAACCGGATGATAAGAACCGTCAACCAGAATAGCTTTCAATCCTACCATTGGGAAGCCCGCAAGAACACCGCTCTTTACGCAGTCCTGCAAACCTTTTTCTACAGCAGGGAAGAAGTTTTTCGGAACAGCTCCTCCGAATATTTTCTCTTCAAATACAAGACCGTCTGAAACGCATGGTTCAAATTCAATCCATACATCACCGTACTGTCCGTGACCGCCTGATTGTTTCTTGTGACGGCCCTGAACCTTGACTTTCTTGCGAATGGTTTCTTTATATGGGATTTTCGGAACGCTGAGTTCTATTTCAACGCCAAAATCATTTTTAAGCTTTGAAAGTGCTGATGCAAGATGCTGTTCACCAAGACCGCTGAGAATTTGTTCAAGAGTAGACGGATCCTGTTCAAAACTGAGTGTTAAATCTTCTTCAAGAAGACGGTTTATAGCACCTGATATCTTGCTTTCGTCCCCTTGCGACTTAGCTTTTACAGCCATTCTGTGGCATGGTGCAGGATACTTGATTGCAGGGAATTTAACAACTCTGTCAGCTGAACAAATAGTGTCGTTAGTCTTAATGTTCATTTTTGTTGCAACAACAATATCACCGCTAACGGCCTCGGCAACATCAATCTGTTTTTTGCCGCAAAGAGTTATAAGCTTGCCGACCTTTTCGGCTGCACCTGTGGTGGCATTGGTAATTTCCATATTTGGCTTCAGCGAACCGGAAACAACTTTTATGTATGACATCTTGCCTACAAATGGGTCAGCAACAGTCTTGAATACAAATGCTGAAAGAGGTGCGTCTGTTTCGTGCTTGACTTCAACTGCGTCACCGTTTTTATCTTCGGCAATAGTGACATCATTTTCAGAATGTGAAGGTAGGAGAAGATTAATTTCTTTGAGAAGCATATCAACTCCTGCCAGAGTAGTTGATGATACACAGGTTACAGGAGTGATGATTCCGTCCTTCATGCCCTTGTGTATACCGTCAATGATTTCTTTCTGTGTGAACGCTTCACCTGAGAAGAATTTTTCAAAAAGTTCCTCGTCTGTTTCGGCAACGGCTTCGGAAACCGCTTCAACAAGACCGTCAATACGGTATTCCATGTTTGCGGCAACCTCTGCTGTGGGCATATCCGTTTCAACGGCTGTGCCTTTTTCATCATATTTATATGCTTTCATTTCTATGAGATTGACATATGAAACGATTTTTCTGTCAGCAATAACAGGCACAACTACAGGGCATACTGTAGGACCGAATTCTGCTTTAAGCTCTGTGAGAACGTTGTTGAAGTTAGCGTTGTCATCGTCAAGCTTTGTAACAACAAACATTTTTGGCTTGCCGTGTTCTGTGGCATAGTCATAAGCCTTGTGTGTGCCGACCTTGACACCTGATTTGCCTGATACGGTAATCATAACGCAGTCGCTTGCTGCAATACCTTCAATCATTCCGCCTTCATAGTCAAAAAGTCCCGGAGTGTCAAGAAGATTTATTTTCAAGTCATTATATTCAAAAGCAGAAAGAGAAGTATATACAGATGATTTTCTGCGGATTTCTTCGGCAGTATAGTCTGAAACTGTGTTTCCGTCTTCAACTCTGCCCAATCTGTCAGTAGCTGATGTTTTATAAAGCAGTGCTTCTGTAAGAGATGTTTTGCCTGAACCTGCATGGCCTGCAATAGCTATGTTTTTAATAGATGTGCTGTTATAAGTTTTCAAAATGTTTCGCTCCTTTGTTGGATATTTTAATATGGTGTGAGATATTATTTATTTGTACTAAATACACAAAAACATAAAACTCATCTACATAATTATATAACAAATTCACGCAAATTACAAGTGCTATTGCCATATTTTTATTCGTGATATTATACAAATTTATCAGTTCATTTTTGTTCGTTAAACCTATAAACAAAAAATCCGACAGAGTTTTGTCTCTGTCGGACTGACAAATTTTATTGTTCGCCTGTGCTTTCAATAATATTTGCACCGTATGTAAGGGTAAGCAGACTGTCGCCTAAATGTACGTTTTCCACCACAATATTGTCATGGTCAATAGATAAATCATAGTGAGAAAAGTTCCAGAATGCTTTGATGCCCAGGCTTATAAGCTTGTTGGCAATTTCCTGAGTGTTTTCCTTTGGAGTACACAAAACTGCAATGGTGGGGGAATGTTCTTTGCAGAAGTTTTCTATTTCGTCTGTGTGCATAATAGAAATTCCTGCGACCTGTTCACCGATAATTTTAGGATTGATATCAAAAATACCCATGAGATGACAGCCTCGTGTTTCAAAATTAATGTGCATTGCAATAGCCTTGCCCAGATTTCCCGCACCAATAAGAATTGTTCCGAAGTTTCTGTCAACGCCGAGAATTTTCCCGATTTCTTCGTGAAGTTCCTTGACGTGATAGCCGTATCCCTGCTGACCGAAACCGCCGAAACAGTTTAAATCCTGTCTGATTTGTGATGCAGTAAGCTTCATAAGCTCAGATAATTCTCTGGAGGAAATTCTCTCGATGCCGTTTTTAGTAAGCTCTCCGAGAAATCTGTAATAACGGGGAAGTCTTTTTATAACCGATGATGATATAGAACCATCTTTGGACATATCTATATTTCTCCTTTTTATGTAAAATAAAAGATTGACAAATAAATAACAAGCTGTTTAAATATAATATCACTCTTTTAATTTTTTGTCAAGAAAAAAGTTCCCCGTTTTATCAGGGAACTTTTCAATAATTAAATCTGAAATTTATTTGTTGAGCAGCTTTTTAAGTCTTACGTCAACTTCTTTGAGGAAGTCCTCAGTGTTGACCTTTTTCTTGTTTTCAAGAGTTGAAAGAAGGTAAAGGTCGCCGGTCATAACGCCTTCTTCAATAGTCTGGATTGTAGCTTTTTCAAGACAGTCAGCAAAGTTCTGAAGTTCAGGAAGCTCATCAAGCTCTCCTCTTTTTCTGAGAGCGCCTGTCCATGCGAACAATGTTGCAACGCTGTTTGTTGAAGTCTCTTCGCCCTTGAGATGCTTGTAGTAGTGACGCTGAACAGTACCGTGAGCAGCCTCGTATTCGTACACTCCGTCAGGTGAAACGAGAACAGATGTCATCATTGCCAGTGAGCCGTAAGCTGTTGCAACCATGTCAGACATAACGTCACCGTCATAGTTTTTGCATGCCCAGATGTATCCGCCGTTGGAACGTACAACTCTTGCAACTGCGTCGTCGATAAGAGTGTAGAAATATTCGATGCCTGCAGCTTCAAACTTGTCTTTGTATTCATTGTCGTAGATCTCCTGGAAAATATCCTTGAAGGTGTGATCATATTTCTTTGAGATCGTATCCTTTGTTGCAAACCAGATATCCTGTTTTTTATCCAGTGCAAAGTTAAAGCATGCTCTTGCAAATGAGCTGATTGAATCTTCTCTGTTGTGAAGTCCCTGAATAATTCCTGCACTGCCGTCAAAGTCATGTATTGTTTCTTTTGTGACATTTCCGTCTTTGTCAGTGAGAACAAGTTCAGCCTTTGAACCTTCAGGACATTTCATTTCAACGTTTTTGTAAACGTCACCGTAAGCGTGACGGGCAATGGTGATAGGCTTGGTCCATGTTGGGATGTATGGTGTAATGCCTTTTACGAGGATAGGAGTTCTGAAAACTGTGCCGTCAAGCATAGCACGGATAGTTCCGTTAGGAGATTTCCACATTTCCTTCAGGTTGTATTCAGGCATTCTTGCAGCGTTAGGTGTAATTGTGGCACATTTAACTGCAACACCGTATTTCTTGGTAGCAATAGCTGAATCAATGGTAACCTGGTCATTGGTTTCGTTTCTGTGAACAAGACCAAGGTCATAGTATTCTGTTTTCAGGTCAATGTAAGGTGTGATAAGGATATCTTTGATTTCCTGCCAGATGATTCTGGTCATTTCGTCTCCGTCCATTTCAACGAGCGGTGTTTTCATTACGATTTTTGCCATTTTAAATTCCTCCTGTTATATAATATGAAAGGGGAATGAGAAGCTTCTGAAGCTCTCATTCCTCTATCGTCATTGATAGTTATTTGTTGAGCTGTTCTCTTGTATAGTCGAGAAGTCCGCCGGCAAGGATAATATCCTTGGTGCGTCCTGTAAGCTCGCAGAGTACAGGGATTTCAGCACCTGTTGTTTTGTTGAGAACAGTAAGTTCAGTCTTGTCCTCTTCAATAGCTTTTCTTACGTCTGCAATTACGATTTCATCGCCCTGCGAGATTTTGTCGTAATCAGCCTCGTTTACAAATGTAAGAGGAAGAATACCTGCATTGATAAGATTTGCTCTGTGAATTCTTGCAAATGATTTAACAAGTACAGCCTTGATTCCAAGATAAAGAGGTGCAAGAGCAGCGTGTTCTCTTGAAGAACCCTGACCGTAGTTTGAGCCGCCCACAATGATTGATTTGCCCATGTTCTTTGCACGTCTGGGAAAGTCCTCGTCACATACTGTAAAGCAGTGCTGTGAAATAGCAGGAATATTTGAACGCAAAGGTAATATTTTTGAACCGGCAGGCATAATGTGGTCGGTAGTGATGTTGTCGCCGACTTTAAGTGATACAGCACATTCAATAGTGTCAACCAGCGGAGCAGTTTCAGGATATTCCTTGATGTTTGGTCCTCTGAGAATTTCTACTGAATCCATTTCTTCTTCGCTTGCAGGAGGTGTAATCATATTGTCGTTTACAACAAAATGCTTTGGAAGTGAAATTACAGGCATTTCACCGAGAGTTCTCGGATCTGTAAGATAACCGGTGAGAGCCGATACAGCAGCCATTTCAGGCGAAACAAGATAGATCTGTCCGTCTTTAGTGCCGGAACGTCCTTCAAAGTTTCTGTTGAAGGTTCTTAGAGATACACCCTTTGAGTTTGGTGACTGTCCCATACCAATGCATGGACCGCAGGCTGATTCAAGAATTCTCGCACCGGCGTCGATCATATCTGACAATGCACCGTTCTGAGCAATCATGTTGAGAACCTGCTTTGAACCCGGAGCGATAGCCAATGAAACATCAGGGTGAATAGTTTTTCCTTTTAAGATGTGTGCAACCTTCATCATGTCAACGAATGAAGAGTTTGTGCATGAACCGATACAAACCTGATCAATTTTCAGCTTGCCGATTTCTTCAACTGTCTTGACATTGTCAGGTGAATGAGGACAAGCAGCCATAGGAACGATCTCAGAAAGATTGATGTTGATTTCTTCGTCATAAACTGCATCGTCATCAGCTTTAAGCTCTGTCCATACTTCTTCTCTGCCCTGAGCCTTGAGAAATTCAAGAGTAACTTCATCTGAAGGGAAGATAGATGTTGTGGCACCAAGCTCAGCACCCATGTTTGTAATAGTAGCTCTTTCAGGAACAGATAAAGTCTTTACGCCTTCGCCGCAGTATTCAATAACCTTGCCTACACCGCCTTTAACGGACATTCTTCTGAGAACTTCAAGGATAACGTCCTTAGCGGCAACCCAGGGTGAAAGTGCTCCTGTAAGATTTATTTTAACAATCTTAGGATATGTGATGTAATACGCACCGCCGCCCATGGCAACAGCAACGTCAAGTCCGCCTGCACCAATGGCAATCATTCCAAGTCCGCCGCCTGTCGGTGTGTGGCTGTCTGAACCGATAAGTGTTTTGCCCGGAATACCGAATCTTTCAAGATGAACCTGATGACAGATTCCGTTGCCGGGACGTGAGAAATAAATGCCGTGCTTTTTGGCAACTGAACCGATAAAGCGGTGGTCGTCGGCATTTTCAAAGCCTGACTGAAGTGTATTATGGTCAATATATGCTACAGAACGCTCAGTTTTAACTCTCGGAACACCCATGGCTTCAAATTCAATGTATGCCATTGTACCGGTTGCGTCCTGTGTCAAGGTCTGGTCTATTTTAATGCCTATTTCGTTTCCTTTAACGAATTCGCCGTCAACGACGTGATTTTTCAAAATTTTTTCTGTAAGTGTCAAACCCATAGAAATCAGTCCTTTCATATATTTATATACATTAATAATACTATTATAATAACCCATAAAGCAGCGTTTGTCAAGAAAATATCAATTCTTTTTTGCGTATTGAGATTTGTTAATAATTTGTATACTTTTTGGTTAAAAAGGTGTTAAATCCTTCATTTAAGTGTAAAAAACATCATAAAAACCCTTTGTATAGGGCAAAAATGCGATTTTTTTGAATTTTATATCGGCTTGACTTTTATTGAATGGTGTGGTATCATTATTGTGGAAGTATATGAATAAATGTAATATATCGGCAAATAATAAACCACATAAAATATTTTTAATGCGGTGATGTTATGAGCGGAAAAGATGTTGAAGAAAACAATTTTGAAGAAGATACTTCCGAAGAAATTGACGAACAGAAATTTGATGAGATTAAAAACTATGGACAAATTACTGTCCCCAATGCAAAGCATCTCATTCATTGTCTGAATATTATCGGTCAGGTGGAGGGACATTATATTCTTCCGCCCCAGAATAAAACCACCAAATATGAGCATATAATTCCTGCATTGGTAGCAGTTGAGCAGGATAGGTCTATTGAAGGCCTGGTTATCATATTGAATACTGTGGGAGGAGATGTTGAGGCAGGTCTTGCTATTGCTGAGATTATTGCCAGTATGAAAACGCCGACAGTTTCATTGGTGGTGGGCGGCGGTCATTCAATCGGCGTACCTCTGGCTGTGTGTGCAAAAAGGTCATTTATCGTGCCTTCAGCAACAATGACTATTCATCCTGTAAGAATGAGCGGTCTTGTTCTGGGAATACCTCAGACGCTTTCTTATTTTGAAAAAATGCAGGATAGAATAATCAATTTTGTCACCGCAAATTCTCATATTACCCGGGAAACTTATCGGAAGCTTATGATGTCAACAGGTGAGCTTATGATGGACGTAGGCTCGGTGCTTGACGGTGAAAAAGCCGTGGAAGTAGGACTTATTGACCAGCTGGGAGGACTATCTCAGGCGGTGGAGTGCCTTTACGATATGATTGAAAACAATACCGATAAAAAGGAATGAGATCAATGCTTTTTACAATTATTGATATCTTTGAAGTTTTGCGTACAGA
>JBJFBR010000002.1:26178-30466 GCA_051888545.1 Oscillospiraceae bacterium | reverse complement strand
GTATACGATAACAGAGAGTTGTCCTGGCTTAAATTTAATATGCGTGTGCTTGAGGAATCGGAGGATGCAAATGTTCCTCTGCTGCAGCGTCTTATGTTTCAGTCAATTTATGCAAGCAATCTTGATGAGTTCTTTATGGTGCGTGTAGGTTCTCTTTATGACCTGTGTCTTACAAATGATAACGAAGTGGACGGCAAAACAAAAATGCGTCCCAGCCAACAGCTTGAGGCTATATATAAAAATGTCAGGGAAATGAATAAAACAAAGGACGAGGCTTATTCGGTGCTGGATAAAGAGCTTTCCGATAAACAGGTTTCTCATAAAAAAATAAAAAACCTCTCCCATAAGGAAATGGAATTTGTAAATCAGTATTTTGAATATGAGATAAAACCGTTTCTGAATGCGGTGGTTGTGGACAGACGTCATCCATTTCCATTTCTGAATAATAAAGAGATTTATGCTGTGGCAAAGCTCAGTTCAAAATCCGGTATAAAAATCGGAATTATAAACTGCAGCGATAAATTTGAACGTGTGGTGTTTTTGCCCCAAGAAAATGATGCTGAAATAAATTATCTGCTGGTTGAAGAGATTATTCTCCACTTTGCAGGCTCGGCATTTTCAGGATATAAAGGCGTTGAGGAAAAAGCGCTTATGCGGGTTACAAGGAATGCAGATATAGATTTTGAAGAGGGCTATGATAACGAGCTGGATTTCCGTCAGAATATGTCTGTGCTTATCAGTAAGAGAAAACGTCTTTGTCCTGTCCGCCTGCAGCTTTCAAAGGAACTGTCAGATGACGTAAGAGATGAGCTGTGTAAAAGATTGGAGCTTTCCCATAAGCAGGTGTTCGTTGAAAGTGCTCCGCTGGACTTTGGTTTTGTTTCTGCAATAATGAAAAAAGCGGGGGATAAAAAAGAATTGTTTTTTGAACCGCTTACACCTCAGAAATCGGCTGATGTTGATGATGATAAAAGTATGATTGAACAAATTGACCGGAAAGATATCCTGCTTTCATATCCTTATCAGTCTATTGAACCTTTTATACGTTTGCTGAATGAGGCGGCGCAGGATCCGGCTGTGGTGTCCATAAAAATGACATTGTATCGTGTTGCACAGAATTCAAAGGTTATAAAGGCACTATGTAAGGCGGCTGAGAACGGTAAAAACGTTCTTGTGCTAATGGAGCTGAGAGCCAGATTTGATGAAGAAAACAATATTCAGTGGTCTAAGTATCTTGAGGATTCAGGCTGTCAGATTATGTACGGACCTCAGGGTAAGAAGGTCCATTCAAAGCTTTGCCTTATAACAAGAAAAATTGGCAGCGAAGTGAAATATACAACGCAGATCGGAACGGGTAACTATAACGAAAAGACAGCCGAGCTTTATACCGATTTGTGTCTTATGACAGCCAATAAGGATATCGCTGAAGATGCCGTAAATGTATTCAATGCTTTGCAGGCAGGAAATCTTGTCAAAGAAAGCAATGTCCTTCTGGTCGCACCTTATTGCCTGCAAAATAAAGTTATTGAAATGATGGACCGTGAGATAGATATTGCCAGGTCAGGGGGCGAGGGATATGTTGCCGCAAAGCTCAATTCCCTTACCGATAAAGCACTTATTGATAAAATTATTGAGTGTTCTCAGGCAGGGGTTAAGGTTGACCTTGTTGTCCGTGGTATATCCTGTCTTGTGGCAGGAGTAAAGGGATATACCGAAAACGTACATATTATCTCTATTGTGGGAAGATATCTTGAACACGCCAGAATATATATATTCGGAAAAGGGGCAAGGTGCTCACTGTATATTTCTTCAGCTGATTATATGACTAGAAATACAAGAAGACGGGTGGAGGTAGCCGTTCCGATTCTGGATGAAGGTATAAAACAGCGCCTGCTTGATTATTTTGAAACCGAGCTTGCCGATAATGTCAAGGCAAGGGAACAGCAGAGCGACGGCAGTTATATACACGTTCCAACGGTGGGAGTGCCGCTGAATTCACAAATCAAGTTCTTTGATGAAGCTTATGCGGCTGCTGAAAAAGCATTGCAGGAAAAGCAGCGTATAATAGCTGCGGAGGAAGAAAAACCAAAGAAGAAAAAGCACGGTATTTTAAGCTTTTTCAAAAATCTGTTTAAAAGAAAAAAGGCAGAAACAGAGGAATAAATTTCTTGCAGATTTCACATATTAAACATAAAAAAGTGTTAAACTGTAGATAGCTGAAAAAGATTTGTAAATCAAAGGAGAAATAAATATGCCAAAAATTCTTGTAGTGGACGATGAACAGAGAATTCGTGAAATTATAAAAGAATATGCCGAATTCAACGGCTTTGAAGTTGTTCAGGCTGCCGATGGTATGGAAGCGGTGGAAAAGGCAAAAGCTGAAGATTTCGATCTTATCGTAATGGATATTATGATGCCGAAGCTGGATGGCTACTCTGCTTGTAAGGAAATAAAAAAGGTTAAAGATATCCCTGTAATTATGCTTTCTGCAAGGGGCGAAGAATATGATAAGCTGTTTGGATTTGAGATCGGCGTAGATGATTATATTGTAAAGCCGTTTTCTCCAAAGGAGCTTATGGCAAGAATCAATGCAGTTATAAACCGTGTTAAGGGAAGCACGAAAAAAGAAGATGTCCTTGTGTATGAAACATTGGTGATAAACTTTACTGCAAGAGAGGTTACTATTGACGGAAAACCTGTTCAGATGACCCCAAAGGAATATGATCTGCTGTTCTATATGGCAAAGAATATGAATATTGCATTGTCAAGAGAAAAGCTGCTTGAAGAGGTCTGGGGATTTGACTTTTACGGTGATGACAGAACTGTTGATACACATATTAAAATGCTTAGAAACAGCTTGGGTAAGTATAGAAATCTTATAGTTACCCTGAGAGGAATGGGTTATAAGTTTGAAAAGATTCAATAAACCAAACGGCTTTGTCAGTAGGGTTCATAGTAAAATTGATGCAGTAAAAGAAAAACGCAGCCTCCTTTCATATGTATGGACATATTTTATATTGTTCACTGTAATGATTCTTGTGCTTATATGGCTTTTCCAGTATGTTTTTATTGCAGGATATTATCAGAATGCAAAAATCCGTGATGTGCATATAGCGGCCAAGAATATTGAACATAGTTTTGACAGTGATAACAGCAGCAGTATAATACGCCGGCTTGCCTTTGAGAATGCCCTCAGTATTTCAATTATAGATGAAATGGGAAACGAAATAGTCAGCGAAAATAATATAGGCAGTACCTCAATGATGAATGGGGATGCAAATAAATGGGGCATTTTGTTCTTTAAGATGAAAGGCGAGCTGAATAATCAGAACAGCGATTACATTACGCAGATATATCAGAATGAACGAACAAACAGCAAGGAGATTTTCTACTGTGCGAAATTCACCAGTACAAGTATGAAACAGCAGCTGTATTTGTTTATTGAGAGTACTATTGAACCTATTGAGTCAACGGTGAAAATCATTCGTGAACAGCTTATATTCATAACAATAATTATTTTTGAACTTGCATTTATTGTTACAATGTTTATCTCTAAACGTCTTTCACGTCCTATTGTTGAAATTACTCATACTGCTAAAAAGTTCGGTGAAGGCGACTATAGCGTGGAATTCAACACAAAAGGATATAAGGAAATTGAAGAGCTTTCAAATGTTCTGGAAAATGCCAAGAATGAGATTCAGAAGGTTTCCGAACTGAGAAAAGACCTGATAGCCAATATCTCTCACGATCTGCGAACGCCCCTTACTATAGTAAAAAGTTATGCGGAAATGATAAAGGACTTTTCCGGTGATAATCCGGAAAAACGTGAAGAGCATCTTAATGTTATTATTGATGAAACGGATAGGCTCTCAAATCTTGTAAATAATCTGTTGGAGCTATCAAAGCTTGAAAGCGGAAATCTTGACCTTCAGCTTACGGATATATCCGTTCACGAAAAAATGCACGATGTTATGCTGAGGTATCGCCTGCTGGTGGAAAATGACGGCTATGATATTGAATTTGAACCTGACGAGGATAGAATTATAAGAGCAGATGAAGAAAAACTGGATGAAGTTATTTATAATTTTATCAATAATGCAGTTAATTACTGCGGTGAGGATAAATATATCCGTGTTAAGCAGATAAATAAGCAAGATGTTGTGCGAATAGAGGTCATAGACCATGGCAAAGGTATCTCAAAGGAAATGCTTCCGCTGATTTTCGATAGGTATTATCGGGAAGAAAAATATAAGCGTGAAACAGTAGGTACAGGACTGGGACTTTCAAT
>JBJFBR010000002.1:20708-26078 GCA_051888545.1 Oscillospiraceae bacterium | reverse complement strand
ATCGGGAAGAAAAATATAAGCGTGAAACAGTAGGTACAGGACTGGGACTTTCAATTTGTAAGGAAATTCTTAAAAAGCATGATTTTGCTTTTGGTGTTCAGTCGGTGGAAGGAAAAGGTTCAAACTTCTGGTTTGAGGCAAAAATTTCTCCAACTCAGAAATCCGGAAAAGGTGATATTACTGAACTCCCTGCTGAAGAGGCAGATGTATAGCCCGGATAAAGAGCTGATGTTTGTTAATGAACTGTAAATTATGTGTAAAATATATTCTGCAGATTCGTGTTTGTAAGTCAATCAGCTTGACTTTAAAAGTTAATTGTGATATGATAATTAAGCCGCATGCTCGGGGTTTGTCAAGTCAGATTCAGTTCTGCTCCCCGCACAGCGAGTTCTATTGAAAAGGTAGGTGCATTTTAAGATGTACGCAGTAATTGAAACAGGCGGAAAACAGTATCAGGTTAAACAGGACGATGTTGTTTTCATCGAAAAGCTGGACGTTAACGCTGATGATACAGTAACTTTTGATAAAGTATTGGTAGTAGGCGAAGATAACGGCGTAAAGGTTGGTACACCATATGTTGATGGTGCAACAGTTTCAGCAAAGGTTCTCAAGAATGGCAAGGCTAAGAAAGTCAATGTTTTCACTTATAAGCCAAAGAAGGGCGAAAAGAGAGCTATGGGACACAGACAGCCTTATACACAGATTAAGATCGAAGCTATTAACGCATAATGATTTTAGCAGAGTTTGTTAAAAACAAATCCGACAGACTGCTTGGATTTTCCGTAAAGGGACATGCAGGTATGGGAACAGAGGGAAATGATATTGCATGTGCAAGCGTTTCCTCAGCCGTAATGCTTACGGCAAATACAATCACCGAAGCTTTTAAAATAAAGGCCAAGGTGGATGTTCTTGAAAATGAAATTAGATTAGAGCTTGAAAATGATGAAACAGGCGAGGGAGATAAACTTCTGCTTGGCTTGCTGACGCATCTGTATTGCTTGTCAGAAGAGTTTTCAGGCAGTATTAAGATCAAGGTAGAAGACGCTTGATTTTGAAGATATTGCATCATGGAGGTGTAACGTAATGATAAAGATTTCAATGCAGTTCTTTGCTCATAAAAAAGGTATGGGTTCAACAAAGAACGGACGTGATTCAGAGTCAAAGAGACTTGGTGTCAAGAGAGCTGACGGACAGTTCGTATTGGCAGGAAATATTCTCGTAAGACAGAGAGGAACACATATTCACCCAGGTGAAAATGTAGGCCGTGGTTCAGATGATACATTGTTTGCAACAGCAGACGGAGTAGTAAGATTTGAAAGACTCGGAAGAGACCGCAAAAAGGTTTCTGTTTACCCACAGGCTTAATTTTAACTATCTAAACCCTAAGCAGCGGGCTTAGGGTTTTTTCATAACAAGGAATAGGAGAAAAATATGTTTGTCGATCAAGCGAATATATATATAAAAGCAGGTGACGGAGGAGACGGCTGTGTTTCCTTTCACCGGGAAAAATATGTAGCTGCAGGCGGACCTGACGGCGGAGACGGCGGTAAAGGCGGAGACATCATATTTAAGGCTGATGACAATATTTCAAATCTTATAGATTTTCGCTATAAGAGAAAGTATGTTGCCGAAAAGGGTAAGGACGGCGGCACAAAAAGATGTACCGGTAAAAATGCCCCTGATCTGATTATAAAAGTGCCAAGAGGTACTGTGGTGAAAGAGCGTGAAACAGGCAGAATTCTGGCTGATATTTCAACGGATGAGCCCGTAACTATCTGTAAAGGCGGTAAAGGCGGAAGAGGCAACAGCCATTTTGCAACGTCAACTCGTCAGATTCCAAAGTTCGCAAAACCGGGCTTTAAGGGGGATGAGTATGAGGTTACTCTGGAGCTTAAGCTTATTGCCGATGTGGGATTGGTGGGCTTCCCTAATGTGGGAAAATCTACGCTTATTTCAGTGGTTTCCGCAGCAAAACCTAAAATAGCAAATTACCATTTTACAACCTTGACTCCTGTTCTGGGAGTTGTGAAGATATCAGACGGCCAGTCCTTTGTTATGGCGGATATCCCCGGACTTATAGAGGGTGCAAGCGAAGGCGTGGGACTTGGTCATGAGTTCCTTCGTCATGTTGAAAGATGCCGTCTTATAGTCCATGTGGTTGACGTTTCGGGCTGCGAGGGCCGTGACCCTAAGGAAGATTTCAAGACTATAAATCACGAGCTGGCTGATTTCTCCGAGGAGCTTGCAAATGCACCGCAGATAGTTGCCGCAAATAAATGCGATATTGCAACAGATGAGCAGATTGCCGACTTCCGTGAATTTGTTGAGGCTCAGGGTTATGAGTTTTATGAAATTTCCGCAGCAGCGGCACAGGGTACGCAGGAACTTATGTACGGTGTGTGGAATACGCTGAAAGACCTGCCGCCTGTAAAGACCTATGAAGCTCAGCCGCTTACTCAGGAGGAACTTGACCGTAAGCTGCTTTCAAACGATAAGTTTGATGTTACCGTTGAGGACGGTGTGTATTATGTTGAGGCTGAATGGCTCTGGGATATCCTCCGTTCGGTAAATATGGATGACTATTCTTCCCTTCAGTATTTCCAAAGAGTGCTGAGGAGTAAGGGTATAATAGATAAGCTTGAAGAAATGGGTATCAATGAGGGGGATACCGTTTCGATATATGGATTTGAATTTGATTATTTGCGATAATTTATAGTGGGGATGGAAAAATTGAAGCAGAATAATATTCTTGAAAGCTTCTATAAGCTTTTTAGTAAAAAAATATCAGAATCAGAAAAGCTTAAAAAGGAAAATAATGAAAAACCTGAGGAGAAGAAAGCAAGTCAGGCAGAAGTCAAAGCAGAAAATAATTAATTGTCATAATAACTGAGGTGCTTTATGGAAAAGCGTGAGGCGTTGCAGTATTCTCCTGTGGCATTGGCATTTATGGGAGATGCCGTTTATGAGCAGAAAGCTCGTGAAAAAATAATTCTTTCGGGGAATCGTCCGGCAAATGAGCTGCATAAAATTGCTGTTACAAGAGTTTGTGCAGAGTATCAGTCTGCGGCAGCAGTAAGACTGGTTGAGAATGGATTGCTCACCGATGAGGAGCAGGCAGTTTTAAAGCGAGGACGAAATGCCCATGGAATACAAATACCAAAGCATTCCACAGCATCCCAGTACCGGATGGCAACAGGACTTGAAAGTTTGTTCGGTTATCTCTTTCTGATAGGGGAAAAAGAACGTATAGATGAGCTTTTTGAAATCTGTTGGGAGACAGAAGAAAACCAGATTTAAATTATAGAATTAGGAGTGAATTTTATGTCAGGACATTCAAAATGGGCAAATATTAAGAGAAAAAAAGAAGTTGCTGATAGCGCAAAGGCAAAGATCTTTACAAAAATCGGACGTGAAATGGCAGTAGCCGTAAAGGAAGGCGGCCCGGATCCGAATAATAACTCAAAGCTGAGAGATCTTATTGCAAAGGCAAAGTCCAATAACGTGCCAAATGATAATATTGATAGAATTATCAAAAAAGCAGCCGGAGACGGAAATAAGAATAACTATGAAAATATGGTGTATGAGGGTTATGGACCAAGCGGAGTAGCAGTAATAGTTGAATGTTTGACAGATAATAAAAACCGTACAGCAGGGGATGTTCGTCATTATTTTGATAAATTCGGCGGAAATCTAGGAACATCAGGCTGTGTATCCTTTATGTTCACCGATAGAGGAACAGTAATCCTTGAAAATAACGGTGCAGATGAAGATAAGGTTATGGAAGATTGTTTTGAGGCAGGAGCAGACGATTTCAATATAGATGAAGATATCATTGAGATTGCATGTCAGCCGAATGATGTTGTTGCTGTAGCTGATAAGCTCAGAGAACTTGGATATACTGTTGTGTCAGCGGAAGCTGAAAAGATACCGTCATCATATACAAAGCTTGAAGATGAAGAAGATATAAGAAAGATGAATCTTCTTTTGGATACATTGGAAGATAATGATGATGTGCAGAATGTATATCATAACTGGGAAATGGACTAATTGATAATAAGAGTAAAATTCAGGGCGGCTTTCAGCCGCCTTTTTTTTATGATAAAACTAACCAGAATATAAAAATATAATTTTAATCAAATTAATAATTAATACATAAAGTGTTGGTAATCTTGCATAGTTTACCAGCACTATTTTTGTGCAAATAATTTATTTTATTTTTTAATTTTGAATATTTTGTTCATATGTGCACGTTTGCGTGCACAAAAACGTGATTTTCCCGCTATTTATGGAAGGGTCCTAGCGCGGACGGCGCATGTCGCCGTATAAAAAAACGCTAAACAATAAGTTGTGGTTCGACGGCGAAAACATAGTACAGGAATTTGTGTATTTGTTATAAACCTCCTGATAGAGGCTGGTGTTGTGTAAAACTATTTCAAAATTAAAGAAAGGAAAATGTGTATTGAAGAAAATCAATTTAAAGGATTTTGTGCTCAGCTTTTGCCTGACAAGAAATGCTGAGGAATCTGCGATAAATGCAGGAGTGCTTCCAAGACTTGCAAAGCTGGAGGGGAATAGACTTTTGTCAAGAAAAGGAGTCAAGGAAAAGATAAAATCCCAGGAAAAAATATTGGAAAGCTCTGAAATGGAGGTTATAGCAGGGCTGGAGCGATTGGCATTCGGCAGAATAAATGATGCAGTAAAGCTGGCATTGTCGGAAGATTTCAATGTGAGCGATCTTACAAAAGCCGAGCTTTTCAATGTTTCGGAGATAAAAAAGGTGAAAGGCGGAGGAGTGGAAATAAAATTCTGCGACCGTCAGAAAGCATTGGAAAAGCTCTGGGAGTATCGTGAGAAGATTGAAACGAGAAAAAATGCAGATGCACTTGAAGAGTTTTTCAAGGCTGACAAGAATTCAGATGTTGGTGATGATTGTAATGCCGAAGATTGATATGCATTGTTTTTCACCAAAACAGCGAGAAATAATGACCTGGTGGAAAAATGAAAGAACAATGAAATATGACGGGATAATTTGTGACGGAGCAATTCGTTCGGGAAAAACAAGCTGTATGGGTTTGTCATTTGTAATCTGGGCAAGTCTGAATTTTAACGGCAAATCATTTGCTCTTTGCGGAAAAACCATAGGTTCGCTGAAACGTAACCTTCTTCCTGAGCTGATAAGACGGCTGAAATATTATGGATTTTTAATACGTGAAAATGCTTCAAAAAATTATCTTGATATAACTTTGAAATATCGCACCAATAGATTCTATATTTTCGGGGGAAAGGATGAAAGCTCGTCTTCATTGATTCAGGGGATAACTCTGGCAGGGGTTTTGCTTGATGAAGTTGCATTAATGCCAAGAAGTTTTG
>JBJFBR010000002.1:13665-20608 GCA_051888545.1 Oscillospiraceae bacterium | reverse complement strand
ATAACTCTGGCAGGGGTTTTGCTTGATGAAGTTGCATTAATGCCAAGAAGTTTTGTTGAGCAGGCGGTTGCAAGATGTTCTGTGAAAGGTTCAAAGCTTTGGTTCAACTGTAATCCTGATAATAGTTTTCATTGGTTTAAAAAGGATTGGATTGATAAAAGGCAGGAGAAAAATCTGTATTATCTTCATTTCAGATTGGAGGATAATCCAAGCCTGACAACTGCTGTGATAAATCGTTATAAGCGTCTTTATTCGGGAGCGTTTTATAAGCGTTTTGTGCTGGGCAAGTGGTCGGATACCGCAGGAGCTGTATATCCTATGTTTTCATATGAAAAGAATTGCTTTTCAACGCCGCCGGAGAGCTTTTCAAGATATGCAGTCAGCTGTGATTATGGAACAGTAAATCCGTCAAGCTTCGGGCTGTGGGGAGAAAATAAAGGAATATGGTATCGGATTGATGAGTATTATTATGATTCAAGAGAAAAAGGACTTCAGCGCACCGATGAAGAGCATTATAGAGCTTTGGAAAAGCTGTGCGGCGATAGAAATATTGAAATGATTGTCTGCGATCCTTCTGCAGCCAGCTTTATAGAATGTGTAAAACGTCACGGTAAATTTAATATTACACAGGGTAAAAATGATGTTCTTTCGGGCATTCGTCTGGTCAGCGATTTGATTGCCCAGGGAAAAATAAAAATTTCGGATAAATGTACCGATACGCTGAGGGAGTTTTCTCTCTATCATTGGGACGAAAAAGCCGGTACCGACTGCCCTGTTAAAGAAAATGACCATGCCATGGACGATATACGATATTTTGCAATGTATTTTATGAATAATTGCGGTAATAACTTTTTCGTAGCAACAGTGGAAAGACAGAAAGGAAAATAAAATGAAAGCATTTAATAAAAAGAAATATAAAAGTTCGGTGAAAACTGCTGAACGTGTTAAGGATGACGAGATTTTCAGGCTTGCACCAACAAGAACTGCTCTTGAGGAGGGAATATATGATTCTCTGCGTAAGGAGATTCCAATTCTGGATGCCTGTATTACAAAAATAATCCGCCTTGTGGGAGATTTTCAGATAACCGCTGAAAATTTCGGAGCGCAAAAAATTCTGGATAGTTTTTTAACAGATGTGCCTGTTAATTGTTCCGGCTGTTCAATTCATACTTTTATGGATATGTATCTGGATTCCCTTCTGGTTTATGGAAAATCCCTGGGAGAAATAATTCCGGATAAGGAAAAGCGGACGATAAAAAAGCTTTATGTGGCTGACAGCAGTCTGTTCAGGGTGAGATCAGGAGATAATGATACAATTCTCATAGAACCACTTTTCAAAAATGATGATGTTATGCAGTTTGATGAGGAAAATCTGCTTTATTCCACAATAAATCCGACTCCGAAGCACCCTGACGGAGTTTCAGTTCTTCGGGGAATCCCAGCCCTGAGTGATATTTTAAAGCGGATTTATCAGAGTATCGGTCAGAATTTTGACCGTGTGGGAAATGTCCGTTATGCAATTACATATAATCCGTCTGATGAAAGCGATAAGGCTTTTGCAAAGGAGCATGCCATGGAAATCGCAAAGGAATGGGCAGAAGGGATGAATAGTGCCCGAAACGGCTGCGTAAAAGATTTTGTAGCTGTGGGCGATGTTGATATCAAGGTCATTGGTGCGGATAATCAGATTATAGATACCGAAGTACCGGTTCGTCAGATTCTTGAGCAGATAATTTCAAAGCTTTCAATTCCGCCGTTTCTTTTGGGGCTGAATTGGTCCACAACGGAGAGAATGTCGGCTCAGCAGGCGGATATTCTCACCAGTGAGCTGGAATATTTCAGGAGGGTTCTCACACCTGTTTTAAGAAAAATTGCCATTACCTATTTAAGGCTTCAAGGCTTTGCCTGCGATGTGTCCGTGGACTGGGCAGCGATAAATTTGCAGGACGAGGAATCGTTGGCAAGAGCCAGATTATATAATGCTCAGGCAGAACAGCTTGAACTTGAAAATGCAAAACAGAAGGGAGGTAATTTATAATGGAAAACGATTTTGAGATGAATGACCTGCTGCTTGAAAAGGTAAATCAGTATACAAGAAAGCCGCTTACGGCTGATGAGATTTTTACCTTTCCCATAATTCTTTGTGATAACGATATTGACAGAGATTTTGAGTGCTTTTCTGTTGATGCACTTTATAAGCTGGCAGAATTGTTCCTTGGGAAAACCGGTATTTTTGACCATGATCCCAAGGGTGAAAATCAGACTGCACGTATTTTTGATACGGAGATTAAAACTGACAGTTCAAAGCTGACTCAGTACGGAACACCCTATGTATATCTTTGCGCTAAGGCGTATATGGTGAAAACTGCTCAAAATGCCGATTTGATTGCCGAAATTAACGGGGGAATTAAAAAGGAAGTTTCGGTAAGCTGTTCGGTTAAAAAGCAGATATGTTCCGTTTGCGGGGAAGATATTAAAAAATCACCATGTTCTCATGTTAAAGGAAGTGAATATGACGGAAAGCTTTGCTATGTGATTCTTGACGAGCCCAAAGACGCCTATGAATGGTCATTTGTTGCTGTACCTGCGCAAAGAAATGCAGGAGTCACAAAGAAATTCGGAGGAAATGATTTAAAAACTTTGCAGAGTGAAAATGCAAAGCTCAGGTCTGAAAACGCTTTTGCAAGAGATATGGTAAAAAAAGAAATCATGAGACTGAGCTTTTTGTGCAGTCCTGTTTTGTCGGTAAAAACCATAGGTGAGCTTACAAAGCCCATGGATATGTTTGCTCTTTGCAGTCTCAGGGACTTACTTGAAAAGGATTTTCAGAAGCAGTCTCAGAATATTCAGAAATCAGATAATTTAACACATCAGAAAAAACATAACAACAATTTTAAAATCAATTAAAAAGGAGAAATTTTATGTACGATACAATTAAACTTAATAAGGATTTTTATTCAATCAGCGGAAAAAACTTTACTCAGGTCCTGGAAGATCTTGATCCGACAGACAGCTATAAAGGTACTGCCCTGGAAAATCTGGACGCTTTTGAGCGACAGCTAAAGCGTTTTGACATCAAGGTCAGCGGTAAAAATTCAGACAAGGTAGAAAAATTCTTTCAGAACGGAGAAGCGTCTGTTCTCTTCCCTGAATATATCCGCAGAACAATAAAACAGGGTATGGAAGATTCGTCAATTTTCGGTGATATTGCAGCGTCAGTGGCATATGTGGATTCTCTTGATTACCGTGCTTTCAATACTGTTGTCAGCGATAAGGATCTGACAGTTGACCAGTCGGCAAGCATTGGAATGAACGAGATCACTCTTTCCACTCCGGTGAAGCAGATGACAAAATATGCAAGAGGACTGAACTTCTCTTACGAGGCAATGAGAAAGCAGCGTCTTGATTCTGTAGGCGTTATGCTGAAGCATCTTGGGGCACAGCTGGCAAGAAAGATGAATGTTGATGTTGTCAACGGACTTAAAACAGGACTTACAGCGAAAACAATTACAAATTCGTCACTTACATATGATGATCTGGCAGGTTTCTGGGCATCAATGACCGACTGTAATATGTCAGCGATGATAGTTTCACCTGCGGTACTGGCAAAAATCCTTTCTATTTCAGAGATGAAGAATTTCACCTATGATTTTGCATCTTCAAATACGGTAACAACACCCTTCGGCATAACTCTGGTGAAATGTCCCGGACTTTCCGATGATATTGCAGTAGGACTTGACAAGTCATGTGCCTTGGAGGTAGTATTCGGCAGTGATTTGCTTATTGAATCAGACAGAGAAATTATTACTCAGTCAAACAGCATTACAGCATCAGTACTTCTTGGATTTACAAAGCTTATTGCAAATTCCGTAATGCTCATTAATACTACAAACTAAAATGAATTACAGGGAGCTGCCGTCTTTAACGGCGGCGGCTCTTTATAAATATGAAAGGGTGATAAAGATATGTCACAGCTTAGCAAAGCAAATATAATTGAGATTTTTTTAAAACTGACAGGAATTTCAAAGGAAGAATTCAATCAGCAGGAAATCATTGAAAGCTCGGCTGTTTATATTGAAAGCAGGCTTTCGGGGAAAACCTTGTCCGCAGAAGAAAAAAACAGATGCGAATATGCAGCAGCGGTATGCGGAGTTTATGAATACATACTTTCACGGAATCTCGCAGAAAAAATAGTGGTTACCCAAAGCGGAAAGGCTGTTTCTGACTACAGCGATTCAAATGCAGTGTCGGCGGCATACAAGTTAAAACAAACAGTGCTGAGCTCAATCAGCGACCTTATTGGCAGCGGATTTGTTTTCAGCACCTTCGGAGGGGTTTAATTGCTTAGTGAAATAAATTCGGGTATCAGAACAATTCTTGAAAACTGCGGGATATCAGTATTTGAGCGTTATGAAAATGTGGATACAACAAAATATCCCAATGATATTCTGGCATTCTTTGAGACATATGTTGAAAAAACTCTGCCAAAGATAAGGTCTGCCGACTGCAAACAATACGGTGTGGAATGTGATATTAAGCTGAATCTGAAAATTGACGGAAAGTGCGGAAATTATAATGACCGGGCAGAGCTTCACAATGCTATTGAGCAGGTACTCCGTGGGCTATGCTTTGCAAAGGATTATGTCATAATGGATATAAAGGTCTCACCGATTTCTGAAAACCGTGTATTAAAGCGTCTTGAAGTAGAAATTTCAGCAGTTTTAAAGGTTATAATGATTAAAGCATCGGAGGCGGGAGAATGGCAGTAGATGATTATATTTCAGACAATCAGCGGATTGAATTTAACTATAAAAAAATAAGGCTGTTTTTTGAAAGTCTTGTTTTTGAAAGTTCTGCTATGGTTTCTGATATTGCCCTGATGACTGAAAATATAGATACAGCTGTTAACGGTGCATATCCTTTTAAAATCAGGCTTAAAGGACGTTTTTTTAAAGATGATATCGCTGACATAGCAAGTTCTTTTCAAAAAATATCAGGAGCTGTTTTGCAGAACGTGGTTATTGACAACACACTTTACAACAAGCTTGTGCTTACAAAAGCTGTATCGGAAGAGCACGGTATTTCACCATTGGGAGCAGTTGAAATAGAACTTATAGAGGTGGATGGTTAATGGAGGACATACAGCTTAAAATTATTTATAAAGACGGCAATGAAGATTCTATAAAACCTATAAATTTCCGCTTTGTGAGGGAAAGGTACACTCCCTTTACACAGCTTTCGGGCAATGCTGTTTTTAACGGCGATATACTTGAAATCAAAACTATTGAGCTTTACTGGGAGGATAATCTGCTTCACTGCGGAATGCCTGACAATGTCACAAAAAGATTTTCTGACGGAAGGTTTATTTTAAGCTTTCTTTCACGAGGATACACCATGCTTCTGGGACAGAACGAACCAAAGCCGGGAATAAGAAACAATATCAGCTTAGGTTCGCTTATATCCGAAAATACACAAATACCCCATGTCAGCTGGCAGGGTGTTTCAGACGTTGCAAACTATATTTACGTCAAGGAAAAATCTACAATCTGGGACGCAGTCTGTGCCTATGCATATAAGGTTTTTGAAAATTATCCGTACATAAAAAATGCTAACTCGGTTTATGTAAAGGACGCAGATGTACAGCACTTTTCCTATGGAACCGAAAAAATTCTTTCCATGGGAGAAAGCGTAAACACCAGCAGTATTCTGTCCAAGGTTTATATGAAAGATGTGGGAGATGATGAAAGCACATATTCCTTTTCAAAAAGCAATACGCTGACAGATGGTATGGATATTGTCAGAGTTAAATATTATCCTCTGGACAAGCAGTGGCTTTCTGACTGCGAAAAAGGTATGTCGGCAAAGCTTGGTTATTCAAGCAGGAATATCAAGAGCAAATTTATAGTCTACAAGGGTTTTAAAGGGGAAAATCTATGTGATACGGCAAGTTATTGTACTGCCGACAACAGTTTTCTGCTTAGTGAGAAAATTTCAAAGGTAGAGCTTTCAGGCAGCCGCAAGGGACTGATCACAAAAATAACGGTATAAAAAACAGGGTATGGGATCTGCCATACCCTGTATAAACTTATTTTCAATAAGTTTCCAATATATCATTAAGCCGCTGCTTAGCCATATCAACAACATTCTGCGGACCGAGAATTTTAGCACGGCTGCCAAACTGGAACAGCCAGCCCCAGAATGTAGGTGCAATTTCTGTTTCCGCTGTTATGTAAAAGGTGCTGTCCGAATTTGGTGTGCAGTCGATCTTTTCACCAAAACGGTCCATTACAACATCAATAAGGCTATTGTCAAACTGTATTGTGACATTCTCTTTTTCGCCGCCGTACATAGAATAAATGGACTGCAAATTCTTCATCTCGTCAGATTCTTCTTCTGTAAGCTTATGGCATTCATTGTCGGTTATATCTACGTTTGTCATTTTGTCAACACGGTAGCGGCAGATTCTTTCATACTTATATGAGTATGCGCTGAGATAATATTTATCGTCTTCCCATATAAGCTGATATGGTGAAACCACATAAAGCTCACCGTTATGTTTCAGATGCTTTTTCTTGTTCACAGAATATTCATAGTACTTAAAAGTAATATCCCTATTATCAAATATGCCGTTCTGAATTATGTTTATGTTGTAGTATATAGACTCATTATAGGATTTTGTGCGGTTTTCCACATAAAATGAACGTCTGAGTTCTTTGGCTTTATATTCAGAAGTAAGAGTCTGCAGCTTTTTTATAAGGGCATTTGACTTTTTCTTGGTAAGAAAACGGGAGGACGCCACTGCGTCAGCCAGAATATAAAGCTCTTCGTCATAAAAGGTTCTTTCAGCAAGAAAATATGAATTGGAATGGCCGACTTTTTTTATTTCCAATGGCAGACCGCTCTTTATCAGCGTTGAAATATCATCGTAAATCGTTTTTCTTTC
>JBJFBR010000002.1:11897-13565 GCA_051888545.1 Oscillospiraceae bacterium | reverse complement strand
AGTTCAGAAAGACGGTTTAATTTTTTTTCATCCATAGTAATTCCTTATCCCTTATTTTCAAAAACAAAAAAGGCAATTCATATTATGAATTACCCAACATTCAAAACCATATTATGATCTTGTTTGTTATTATCCTTGCGAATTCTGTATAATGTGATATTAATTATAGCTTATATTTCAAATTTTGTCAACGTCATTTTGCACAAACTGTCCGTAAAAAATCCCTCATTTTAACCAAAAAAATAATTTTGAGTCATTTCTATTGACTTTTGGAAAATATGTGCTATCATAATATATAGAACATATGTTCGGCAAAGTCGATATCGAAGAAATTTACAGAAAGGAAAAAACGCAATGAAAAAGCTTATAGAAAACTATGAACAAACCTTAAAAGAGCTTGAAAAAAGGATCAATCAACTGAAACCGGAGCTAAAAGCAGAAACCGACATTGATAAAAGACATAAGCTTGAATGGAGAATTGATATGCTCAGAGAAGAAACCTATGAAATGCGTTCAATGCTTATTGCAATGAAAGAGCATATCTCACCGAAAGCACCAAGCCCCAGCATTATAAAAAGCTTTTCGGGAGATGAAGCTGCTTGAGAAAATTTGACAAGGATATAATGCAAGGGTTCTTTCATCCTAAGATAAAGGAAACGGATTCGGAAAAACAGCATCGCATAAAGCTTCTGGGAGAGCTTATGGATATGAATTTGACGAAAACACAAAAGAAGTATATAATGTTATATTATATGAAAAATATGAATGTTGAAGAGATCGCCCATCGGGAAGGTGTTGTTCCTTCAACAGTTACGAGAACCTTAAACCGGGGCAGGAACAGAATATACCGCAGTATTGTGGGCTGTGAACTCAATACCATATACAGTCAGAAATAATCAGGGAGATTTTTATGTCATACACACCGATCAACGATTTTGTAAATGAATACAGAAACAAAAATTTCAGCAGATTTCATATGCCTGGACACAAGGGGGTTTGCCTTCACGGTATGGAGCCTCTGGATATAACGGAAATCAAAGGTGCTGATTATCTTTATGATGCCGAAGGGATCATCGGCGAAAGCGAAAGGCTCACTTCCCGTCTTTTCGGTACACAGAAAACATTATATTCCACCGAAGGCTCAAGCCTTTCCATAAAAGCTATGCTTGCTGTTATTGTACTTTGCAGAAAAGACACAGCACAAAAACCGTATATAATTGCATCAAGGAACGTTCACAAGGCTTTTATTGACGGCTGTTGTCTTCTGGACATTGATGTTGACTGGGTGTATGCAGAGAAATCCGGAGGACTTTGCTCCTCTTTGGTGACTGCTGATGAAATTGAAGATGCAATCAGAAACGCAAAGAGAAAGCCTGATGGAATCTATGTTACTTCTCCCGATTATCTGGGAAATATACTGGACATTGAAAGCATTGCAGGAGTTTGCCGCAGATACGGCATTCCCCTTGCGGTGGACAATGCTCACGGAGCATATCTGAAATTTCTTAAAAAATCACGTCACCCTATGGATCTGGGTGCAGATTTATGCTCTGATTCAGCACACAAAACTCTCCCTGTTTATACGGGAGGAAGCTATCTGCACATTTCAAAGAATGCACCGAAAGAATTTGCTGACTGTGCAAAATCTGCAATGAGCCTTTTTGCGTC
>JBJFBR010000002.1:8997-11797 GCA_051888545.1 Oscillospiraceae bacterium | reverse complement strand
AAAATTGAATGTGAGTATGCTGACGCAAGCTATGTTGTGCTTATGATATCGCCCTATAATTCTCAGAATGATTTTCAGCGGCTGGCAAAAGCTATGGAAATCATTCCACAGAAAGAACCTGTTTATTATGAAGAAAACAAGGTTATAAAAGCGGTAAAGAAGATGACAATCCGTCAGGCTTATTTTTCGGCTTTCCATAACATATCTGTTGAGCAGGCTGCAGGGAAAATATGTGCAAGATCGGCAATTTCCTGCCAGCCGTCAATTCCCATAATTGCTCCCGGAGAGCTGGTTACCGGGGAAATTGTAAAAATCTTAAAAAAGTATGGTATTTTAAATATAAATGTGCTATAATTATTTTAGTATCAAATAAAAATTCAGGAGCTTATATGAGCATTACTTTATATTCCAATGACAGCACAAAAGCGCTGATAAAATCCTTTATAAAAAAAGGCAGAGAGCCTCATTCCATTGCCATATTCGGTGAAAAAGGCCAAGGGAAAAAGACAATGGCATCATATATCGCGGCAGCTCTCTTATGCGAAAGCGGGGAGGGTGAACCCTGCGGCAAATGCAAGTCATGCAGAATGATAGCACAAAACGCTCACCCTGATTTTATTACTGCACAGGCAAATGAAAACGGAAACTATACTCTTGAATCTATAAGAAGCATTGTTTCCGACGCAGTTATAAAGCCCAATGAAAGCAAATACAAGATATATTTAATTCCTGATTTAGACAAATCGGGGAACACGCTTATACAGGTGCAGAACACTCTTTTAAAGCTGATTGAAGAGCCTCCTGCTCACTGCATAATAATACTTACCGCAGTTTCAAGAGAATTATTTTTACCCACCATTCTCTCAAGAGTAATATCTTTGAACGTCTGTCCCTGCACCTCGGAGCAAAGCCGTGAATACCTCACTGCTTCAGGCAAATATGACACTGAAAGCATTGACAAGGCGGTTTTATTCGGAGAGGGTTCTATTGGAAGATGCGTGGATTATCTTGAAAATCCATTATTTTCACAAGCTGTTGAAATTGCAGGAGAGGCTGCGGATTCCATTGCCCTGGGAGACGAATATTCAGCTTTAAAGGCTTTATTTTCTGCTGAAAGCAACAAGGAAATGCTGAAACAGATTTTTCTGCTTTTAGAGGAGGCTTTCAGAGATTCGGCAGTTATGGCAGAGGGAGTAAGAAGCACCATAGGATGTCTGAGAGAGCAATCGGAAAGAATTGCGGAAAAATGCAGCATCCGGGAATGTGAAGGATTTTATCAGGCGGCAAAGGAAGGCTTGACAAAGCTGAAAGCGAATGCCAACAAAGGCCTGACTATAAATGCTTTTATCACAGAAATATTTACGGGAAGATAGATACTTTTTTGAAAGGAAAGGAACGGTTTATGCTGAAAATTATCGGAGTCAGATTTAAGGAAATCGGCAAGATATATTATTTTGACCCAAAAAATCTGGAAATTAACCTTAATGATGATGTTATTGTGGAAACAGCCAGGGGTACGGAATGCGGAAAGGTTGTACTTGTGGACCGGGAGATTGATGAAACCGCTTTAGAACAGCCTGTAAAGCCTGTTATCCGCCTTGCCACAAAAGAAGACTATGAAACTATTGAACAGAACAAGGAAAAGGAAAAGAAGGCTTTTGAAATATGCCAGCAGAAAATTGCAAAGCACAAGCTGGATATGAACCTTATCTCAGCTGAATACACTTTTGACAACAGCAAACTGTTATTTTATTTTACCGCTGACGGCAGAGTGGATTTCAGGGATCTTGTAAAGGATCTGGCTTCTGTTTTTCGCACAAGAATTGAGCTGCGTCAGATAGGCGTTCGTGACGAGGCAAAAAAGCTTGGCGGCTGCGGTATTTGCGGTCAGCCATACTGCTGTTCAAGATTCCTGGGTGACTTTGCACCGGTATCCATTAAAATGGCCAAGGAGCAGTCATTATCCCTCAATCCTTCAAAAATTTCAGGCAGCTGCGGAAGGCTTATGTGCTGTCTGAATTACGAGCAGAAAGGCTATGAGGAGCTTTTAAAGGTCACTCCGAAAACCGGTGCGGTTGTTAAAACCGAAAACGGAAAAGGCGTTGTTATTGACGCTAATCTGATTACGGGAATGCTGAGAATTAAAATGAACGACACTGATGCGGTGGTAACTCTCAACAAAAAAGATGTTGAGGTCATCAAGGACACTGTTATAAAAGTGGGCAAGGACGAGCTCAAAGAATTAAAGAATCTCGAATAGGTGCCGTCTATGCTAAGGCACGGTGACTAGCTGTACAATTTTATATTTGAGGTTAACAACAAAAAACTCCGCTGTTTAAAACAACGGAGTTTTTATTATAAGCAACTAAAATTACTTGAGTTCTACAGTTGCGCCTGCAGCTTCGAGCTTTGTCTTGATCTCTTCAGCGTCAGCCTTTGGAACTGCTTCCTTGATAGCCTTAGGAGCTTCTTCTACGAGAGCCTTAGCATCCTTAAGTCCGAGACCTGTGATTTCCTTAACAGCCTTGATTACAGCCATCTTTGCATCGCCGAATGAAGCAAGAACTACATCAAATTCGCTCTTTTCTTCAGCAGCGCCTGCAGCAGCGCCTGCAGCCGGAGCAGCAGCGATTGCAGCTGTTACACCGAATTCTTCCTGGATAGCGTCTACGAGCTCTTTAAGTTCGAGAACTGAAAGCTCCTTGATATCTTCTACAAATTTCAAAATCTTTTCTGAAGCCATGATAATAATCTCCTTTATACAATATTATAGTTTTTGTGATATTCACATTTTCCGCAT
>JBJFBR010000002.1:7569-8897 GCA_051888545.1 Oscillospiraceae bacterium | reverse complement strand
TATGCGGATTTTTTTATGCTGCAATTATGCGGCATCGTTGTCCTTGCTGTCTGCAACAGCCTGAAGTGTTGCAGCGAGTTTCTGGATTGGTCCCTGGAGTGAACCAACGAGCTGTGCAAGCAATGTTTCTCTTGAAGGAATCTTTGAGAGAGCCTTAACTCCGTCAGTATCATAAATTTCTTCACCGATAAAGCCTGCCTTAAGATGACATTTAGCATCATCGCAGTCTTCATTGAATTTTCCGAGAATTCTTGCAGGAGCTGTCTGATCGTCGTCTGAAAGTGCAATAGCTGTTGTACCTTCCAAAACGTTTGTAAGCTCATTAAGACCTGCGTTTTCACATGCACGGCGGAGAAGTGTATTCTTTTCTACGAAGTAATTAACTCCTGCCTCACGAAGCTCTTTACGAAGCTTAGTGTCTTCTTCAACTGTGATACCCTTATAGTCAACGATAACACCTGCTGCTGCATTTTTCAAAAGCTCGGTAAGCTTTTCAACTCTTTCCTGTTTTGCGAGCAAAACCTTTTCACTTGGCATAATAATTTCACCTCTTTGACTGAAAATTACTACCCGTACCAGCACGATATTCTCGTGCAAAAAGAAATCTCTTTTTATCATAAAGACAAAAAGAGATTACAAAGCATATTAAACTTTGCGTTCTTTTCCTCGGCCGGACTTCTGCATTTACCTTTATGGTTCGCTGCCGGCTGTCTTTAGATACGAATGCTTTATTATTATATCAGACATTTCATCCAAAGTCAAGGGCTTTAAGAACGCATTTATTAATTTTTTGTAAATTATACCGGAACGGTACTTTTATATTTCAAGCAGATCTTATCGGTAATGAGAGCTATAAACTCGCTGTTGGTTGGTTTTCCTTTGCCTGTATTTATAGTATATCCGAAAAAGCTGTTTAAAATATCCAGATCGCCTCTGTCCCATGCAATTTCTATGGCGTGGCGGATAGCTCTTTCAACTCGTGAAGGAGTTGTATCGAATTTTTTGGCAACAGACGGATATAATAGCTTTGTAACGCTTTCCAGCATTTCTTTATCGTTTACCGACTCGATTATGGCTTCTCTCAGATAATGATAGCCTTTTATATGTGCAGGAACACCAATCTGATGAATTATATCGGTAACGATAATCTCCAGATTGGGGTTTTCCTTTCCGCGCATTGGTGAGAGCTCGGAGTTTATATCCGTATCAATATTCAGCAAAGCTTTTATTCTTTCGCCGAGAATTTTTACGTCAAAAGGACGGAGCATATAATATGACGCACCTTCCTGCATAACCTGCTGTTCAATAAACGAGTTTTCATATGAACC
>JBJFBR010000002.1:5294-7469 GCA_051888545.1 Oscillospiraceae bacterium | reverse complement strand
ATTTTGATTTTACCTGTCATGTCTGATTACCTCCGGTGTATTTAATTATTTGTCTTAACATTTTCCTTAAGAATTTTTTCAGCTGATAGAAATTCTTCATTGATTACAGTTTATCACAGCCAAATTTAAAAATCAATACTTTTTCGGAAAAATCGCCAATATTTCGGTCGCAAAATTGTGCATAACATACCACTTTTCTGTACCGTATATCACAAACCGTTATAATTTTATTAATTATCAGATAATGCGACAAAATATAACTCGAAATAAAAGTAAATATATTAACCAAATAACATACCATATTTTTTACTACAAAATAAGTCATATCCGGGAATATTTCACGTCAGAAAGTATCTGATATTATCCCACTTTTTTGTCCATAAGAGTTTCACATTCTTGTGATGTTTCATACATACTGTCTGCAAAAATTCCATAGCCTTCCTCCGGATTGTCCACAAAAACGTGAGTTACTGCTCCCACAAGCTTTCCGTCCTGAATAATAGGACTTCCGCTCATGCCCTGAACAATTCCTCCTGTCTGTTCAAGAAGTTCTTTATCGGTTATTTTTACAACCATATCATGCTGGGACTTTTCGCTGAGATTGACTTTTTCGATTTCTATAGAATATTTTTTAGTCTGCTTGCCGTTAAGGGTACAGAGAATCTCAGCTTTTCCCTTATGCACTTCCTGACGAAATCCCATAGGTATTGCTGTCTGATTTGCAGGGGCACAATTTATATGACCGAAAACACCATTACTGTCATTGATGAATATATCGCCTTTTTTACTATCAGACGTGAAGCTGCCTTCAAGCTGTCCCGGATTTCCCTGAATGCTTTTATTGCAGCCGTTAATGCTTACATCGCACACGCTGCCCTGAGAAATGGGCAAAGCCTGTTTTGTATCGCTGTCGCAAATCGGATGTCCCAGACCTCCGAACACCATAGTTTCAGGGTCATAGAAAGTTATAGTTCCTATTCCTGCGGAAGAATCCCTCACCCACATTCCGGCTTTATAGCTGTCCTGATAGTAGACGGGTTTCAGAGTAGTTGTATGCTCTACATTATTATGCTTGAAAACTACTGTACACGGTTCGCCTTTTGAAGACGAGATCTCATCGGATATCTTCTGGTTGGAATCCACATCTTTTCCGTTCACCGAAAGTACTACATCTCCCACCTGAATACCGCATTGGGCGGCAGGATTCTGACCGTTAAGCTTCTGAGTCCTGACAACAACTACACCTTCGGTGAGCAGTTTTATTCCAAAGGCTTGTCCTCCGGGAATGAGCATTGGTCTTTCAACAGTTTTTTCCTCTACATTTTTTATAGGCACAGAGTTAAAAAGCATTAGTGTACTTTGAGATACCTTTTCAACTCCATTGGAATTTTCCCCTGCCTGTGACGCATACCGCACCTTTTGTTTGTATGGTTTTGAGGAAATTGGGAATACTGATGAAACAGATATATTTGAATTTTCAACATAATATGAATCAGGCAGCGATGCAGAATAAAAGGTGACAAGCCCCATAACCGAAAGCGAGACTGCACCAACTGTCAAAGCCATTGATTTAAGAAATTTAGACATTTTTTCATGCTGAAATCGGTATTTCCGAAATCAGATTTCCTCCTTTCAATTTTGTTGTAATGTTATTGTTGTCACTTCGGGTTTGTAAATTCAAAGGCGCAGACAAGTATATTTTTCTTTGGAATTAAAAGAATCAAAACTCAAAAAAATTGCCGAAATATTTCACACATATATTATTGATATATTTAAGCTGATGTGATATAATTATTAAAGCTGCTTTTAAATCAAACAAATAAGCTATAAAACAAATTTTAATACATATAAGGAGTTTTTTATGTCAAAAAAAGATAGACTGGACAAAAAGTTTCAAAAGCAGGAACAGCTAAAAAAGCTGGAACTGATTGAAGAAGCCCGGGAAAAGGAATCTGCCGGAAAAGCTCCCGGCAAAACTGTTGAAAAATATTTGAAAAAAGGCAAAAAAAATAAAGCCCATAATAAAAATAAAGGCGGAGCTGCATCTTTTGTTGTATCCGTTATAATGTCGCTGGTATTTATATTTTCGGGACTTTACTACGGCGGAGTTACCATTGTGGGAATTCTAATGGGATACATGGAAGGAGTACATACTTGGGTGGCTGTATGCTTTAT
>JBJFBR010000002.1:0-5194 GCA_051888545.1 Oscillospiraceae bacterium | reverse complement strand
AAATACATCAAAAAGAGAAAAGCAATCAAGGAAAAACGTGATAATGCACCTGTCAAGAGCATTATCAACACTTAGACGGAGAAAGATAATGATAAGATTTAAAAACGGAAAGGTACTCACCTTAAAAAACGGTTTAAACATTGAAGACATTGAAGTCTGGACTGACAATGACAAAATTGCATTTGTCGGTATACCTGACGCTGAAATGCTTAATCAGAGCTTTGAGCGTGAAATTGATTTAAACGGAAATCTGCTTATGCCGTCTTTCAAAAATGCACATGCACATTCTGCTATGAGCTTTCTGCGTTCCTATGCCGACGACCTGCCTTTACAGGACTGGCTTTTCAAGCAGGTATTTCCCATGGAGGCAAAGCTTGATGGTGAGGCAGTCTACTGGTTTACAAAGCTGACAATACTGGAATGTCTCACAAGCGGCATTACAGCGAATTTTGATATGTACTTTGAGCCTGAAAGCTATATAAAAGCCAACATTGAAAGCGGTTTCAGAACAGTTCTCTGCGGTGCGGTGAGCGGTGACGCTTCTAACATCAGCAGGCTTGAAGGATATTACAACCAATTCAACGGTATTCATCCGCTTATATCCTATCGTCTTGGATTTCATGCTGAATATACAGCAGATTACGAACTTATGGAGGCAGTGGGAGAACTTGCGGAAAAATACAAAGCACCTGTATCGGTACACAATTCAGAAACTGAAAAAGAAGTAAGAGAATGTATTGAAAAATACGGAAAAACGCCTACAAAGCTTTTTGATGACCTGGGAATATACAAATACGGCGGAGCAGGATTCCATTGTGTACATTTTTCCAAAGATGACATGGAAATATTCAAAAAGCGCAACGTATATGCTGTAAGCTGCCCCGGTTCAAATTCAAAGCTGGCAAGCGGAATTGCACCGTTATGCGAAATGGACGAAATGGGTGTGAACATTGCTCTTGGAACAGACGGACCTGCAAGCAACAACTGCATTGATATGTTCAGAGAAATGTTTCTTATGACAGCTTTGCAGAAAATCAGGCAGAATGACGCTGCTGCATTTTCTGCCGAAAAGGTTTTATATGCCGCAACAGCAGGCTCGGCAAAAGCTATGGGTCTGGACAACTGCACAGACATTTCTGTGGGAAACCAGGCTGACCTCATTGTTATTGATATGACAAGACCCAATATGCAGCCAATCAACAACATCGGGAAAAACATAGTTTACAGCGGTTCAAAGGAAAACATTAAGCTTACAATGTGTGCAGGAAAGATACTTTATGAAAACAGCGAGTTCTTTATCGGAGAAGACCCGCATAGAATTTACTCCAGAGCAAATGAAATTATGACATCATACAAATAGTTTGGACGGTGATTTTTGTGAACAAGGAATTAGAACAGAATATAAAACAGCTGACGGATAAAATACTCAGTGACTACGGAAACAATCGTGACATTGACAAAACGAATATTTTCAGCCAGCCTGACAAGGACGTTGTTATTGAGCTTTTGAACAACCTGAAGAAAATTATTTTCCCCGGATATTTCAAAAACAAGGCGTACAAATTTTATACTGTACAGAACAACATCTCCCTGCTTGTGGAGGACGTTCTTTACAATCTTACCAAACAGATTGAGCTGGTGCTGAGGTACAACTCAGAATATGAAAATGCTGACAGAGATACTATCGCAGAAAAGGCACAATCTCTTGCTTTTGAATTTCTGAACAGAATTCCGCTTATAAGAGATTACATTAATGACGATGTGCAGGCGGCTTTTGACGGAGATCCTGCTGCATTCAACAAAGATGAGATCATTTTCTCATATCCGGGATTTTTTGCAATCTGCGTTTACCGGATCGCACATCAGCTGCATTTGCTTGGCATTCCTCTTATTCCGAGAATGATGACAGAATATGCACACAATATGACGGGAATTGACATTCACCCCGGTGCAACCATTGGCAGAAACTTTTTTATTGACCACGGAACAGGCATTGTAATCGGTGAGACCACTGAAATCGGCGACAATGTAAAGATATATCAGGGCGTTACCTTAGGTGCGCTGTCCACAAGAGGCGGACAGTCCCTTAAAAACAAAAAACGTCATCCTACAATCAAGGACAACGTTACAATATATTCAGGTGCGTCAATTCTTGGTGGTGAAACGGTTATCGGCAGGGACGTTGTAATCGGAGGCAACGCATTTATAACAAAATCGGTGCCTGATGGTGCGAAGGTAAGCATAAAAAACCAGGAGCTGCATGTAAACTACGACAAGAGCAAGTCGGATGACGGAGAAGATGACAGCTGGTTTTATATAATATGAAATAAAGGGTATGGTTTCTGCCATACCCTGTTTTTATGCTTTGAAGTCAGCGGTGAGATAGTCGCTGATTGTTATGCTTTTGGGAATATTATCCTTGAAATCCACCGAGAAATTCAAATTGTTTACACTGCTTTTTTCGGTGACAATATCGCCGTCCTGTGTGCTTTCAACTGTACTGCCGATACACTTATCCATTGCTGAGCAGATTAATGATATCATACTATATTCTGACATCTCATCACGTTTGCCCGAATATGACAGCTCTCCGAAATTTACGGAGTAGGTACTGCTGAACAGATCTATTTCCATACCTTTAACGGTTTTGGGCGAAATCATAACCGCCTGCCAGCCTGCATTGCCTTTTCGGGTGAATTTCGCAGTATAGTTTTTACTATCCTGAACGATTTCCGCCTTGAAAGACATATTCTCATCAAGCTTTAAAGGCTTGCACTCTTCTGAACCGCAGGAGGTCAGGCACAATGCGGAAACAAGCAGTGGGATTATTGCTTTGAATTTCATATTATCTCCCTTTCGCTATTCCCACTCCTTAAACAGCTTTGAAAATGCGTTGATAATATCGCTTGCAAGAATACTACGTTCAGAATTGCTTTGGGACAGATATTCTGCCGATGAGCCCATTAGTGCTGAGGAAAGAACGCAGGCATTTTCGCTGCTCAGGCCTTGTGCTCTGAATGAGCCTATAAGTCCCGCAAGCATATCTCCTGAACCGCCTTTTGCAAGAGCCGTATTTCCGAAATCGGTAATTATACAGCTTTTCTCGGTTACTGTTAAGGTTTGCGTGCCTTTTGCGTGAACAGTTACTCCGTATTTTTGTGCAATATCATGGGCATATTTAAGCCTGTCTTGCATAATTTCGCTTGTTGTACAGCCGCAAAGCCTTGCTAGCTCTGCCGGATGAGGGGTGAGAATAATTTCAGATTTTCTTTTGTTTAGTATATCTATATTCTCACAAATGCAGTTTATTCCGTCTGCGTCAAGAATTACAGGACACTCAGAAAATTTTATCAGCTGTTTTACCAGTTCTTTTGTGCTTTCGCTTATGCCAAGTCCGCAGCCAATAACCATTGCCTGAGAAGATCCGGATATTTCAATCAGCTTTTCTCCATTATCGGGAGAAATAAATCCTTCGTTGTCAGCAGAAAGCCCTGTAAAAACACATTCGGGTGCTGCTGCAACTAATGCCGATGCAACAGCTTTTGGCGTGCAGAGATTTGTAATTCCCACTCCGCTGTGCAATGCTGCTTTTACACTTATGAGCGGTGCGCCCATATAATTTTCACATCCGCACACAAGCATAAGTTTTCCGTAAGTTCCTTTATGGCTATTGCGATAACGCTCAGGCAAAAGCTGTTTTATTTCTGAAAGGTCAGGCTGTTGTATTGAAATATCAATATCATTTTCCCAGCCGTCAGGTATGGAGATATCGCAGGTGGAGATTTTTCCGCAGAAATCCTTTGCGGGACTCAGGAGCATACCTATTTTGGCACGGTGAAACGTAACCGTTTTATTATAGTGAACTGTGCCTTTTGAAACATATCCGTTAAGGGAATTAACTCCCGAAGGAACATCGCAGGCAATTTTATATGCTTGGGAGTTTTCTATAATCTCATAAACCGGAAGAATATTTTCTCGCAGACTGCCGTGAAATCCCGTTCCGAAAACGCAGTCAACAATTATTTCAGCTTTGTTTACAAGCATTTTCAGCTGTGAAATATCATTGCATATCACAGGAATTTGTTTTACAAGCTTATCAAATGCGGCAGAAGAAAGGTCTGTGGCAGGACTGCCGCAAGGAAGATATATTTCTACATTAAAGCCTGCGTTATAAAGGAGATTTGCTGCAACAAGACCATCGCCGCCGTTATTGCCCTTACCTATAATCAGCAGAACCTTTTTAGCCGAAAGCTTTAATGCCGAGCTATAAATTTCCTTATAAAGCTCATAGCCGGCATTATCCATAAGCTCTGCAAGAGATGTTCCCAGCTTGACAGACGCTTGTTCGGCACAGCCCATTTGTTCAGGGGTCAGTATATCAAACACAAAAATCACTCCTTGTTTTAAAAAACTAAAAGGGTACTTCACGCCGGAAGAACCCTTCGCTGACAATTCAATAAGGGGCTTGCCCCGTTATTCAGCATTATAAAATGTTCCCCACCACCTGAGAGACGGGGAACATCCTGCCTGAGTTATAATCTATACTGCAATGTTCTTGGCAAAGCCTTTTTGACCTCTTCAAGCATTTCTTCAGAAGGTGTGAAGAGAAGAATTGTATTGCCAAGGGTTTTATGGTTGACACGCACATAATAATTTTTCATCTGAGGATTATTGGCATCTGCCTTAATGAATGTTTCATTCTCACGGACAGTAAGGTTATCTCCTGCTTCACCGAATTCTTCGGCTTTTGCAATATTCAGCGTTGCAAGGCGTTTTCTTGTACGCTGTCCCATAATCTTATCTATGTCAAGCTCACCGTTGGTAAGAATATATTCATACTCAACCATAAGATTGGTCAGAAGAAAATATGCTCCGTACAATACAAGACCTGCCAGAACAATGCCGAAAATTGCAAAGGGTGATCCCCATGAGAAAAAGAATAGCAATGCGGCTAAGATCACTGCTGCAACAACAATGAGAACTTTTTTAATCTGATCCTTACTGTCGGGATATTTTCTTATAAGCTGTTCTTTAAATATTTCCATAAATAACCTACCTTTATATATATTAAAGATTGCTTTGAATACATAATGTATAAATTATAATTTTATTCATTAATGTTTTATAATCATTATGTTATTTATATCATTATAACATATGACGGAAGATTTTTCAAGCAGTTTTGCAATATAAA
>JBJFBR010000001.1:0-5430 GCA_051888545.1 Oscillospiraceae bacterium | reverse complement strand
TGATGATAGCTATTTGACAGCTACAGAAATTGATTTTGATGTAAATATCGACTATTTGTCAGGAATGACAATGCGTGAGATTTTGTCGCAGATATCTGCATACTTCGGTAAATTTTTAGTAATAGGACGATACGGTGAAATTGATTTAAAGTGGTATGACGGGTATGCAATCAATATTGATCACGCGAACAGATTCATTGATGAGGTTGAAAAATCTGACTGGGATACACGTATCCCCGGAATTAAGTGCACAATCAATGACGATGAGGTATTAGCAGCCGGCGGAGATAATGATGACACAATGGAAATTGAATGCAGATTTATGACACCGGAAAGGTTCATTGATTTGTATTCTAAAGCTGTAAGTACAAATTATCGACCCGCAAATTTCAAGCAAGTGTTAGGCGATCCGAGAATTGACCCATGGGATACATTTTTTAGTGGTACAGGTTCGTCAAAACAAATATTTTATATAATCAATGCAACATTCACATTTGACGGCGGTCTGATGTTGGAAGTTGAAGGAATGGAGGAATAATATGGCTGATGTTAAATTAGATTACAGCGCTGAAGAGATTAATAATCTTCTAGCTAAAATGAACAGCATTGAGTATGGGTCATTTAATATTACAGTAGCTAGTGGAAATACAGCATCTATAGTTTCAAAAACACGTACATATCAAAAAACACATACTAATCCTAAAATATTTTTGCAAGTACAAACAAAAACTACAACATCAAGTATTGACTCATTTTCTGTAATTGCTATACCATTTTCGGTTAACAGTTCGTCATATAATGTAGTTATTTTTGTTCCGGTAGCAAATGCACCTGATGTAGTTCCCGTTCCGTCAGGAACATTCACAATCAATTATTTAATTGTAGGATAGGAGGTTGATAGAAAATGAACATAACAATTACCAGCGACTACAAAGCATATGCAGACGGTGACCTGCTGGGCTATCTTGGCGAAACCAACTCACGTTTTATTGATGTTGAACAGCCAACAGTAGACGGTGCCGATACATACAGGCTGAGATTTAGCTATAATGATGATGTTATCTATGATTTGCCGATTATTGACGGCAAAGTTACAGTAACAGCGTCAATGCTGCGTTATACAGGTGATGTATCGGTTCGTTGGTTAGCGACTAAGGTTAATGCTGACAATAGCGGATATGACATTGTGGCTAAATCAAATGCAATTATGTTGTCAATCAGAACGGCATTTATTAACAACCCGATACCCACCCCCGAACAGGCTGTTACAGTTCTTGACGAGATTTTGAATTTGCAGGATACGATAGAGGGCAATGCACAGATTGCTACCGAAAAAGCGGCAGAGGCTAAGAAGTCGGCTGAAAGTGCTAAGTCGTCAGAAGATACAGCACTTGCCTGCGTGGATGATGTGCATGCTGTTTTAGACGAAGTCAATGAATTGACCGATAGTGCCAAAACATCTGAAATAAACGCTAAAAGCTATTCTAATAGTGCTAGCAACAATGCTCAGCAGGCACAGTTCGCAAAACTGTCGGCACAGCAATCTGAGAAAAACGCACAGTCATACGCAGAAACAGCACAGACAGCCGCTGAAACAGCTACCGCAAAGGCTGATAGTGCTAATGCCAGTGCCGAAACAGCCAGCGCACAAGCTGATATAGCAACACAGAAAGCTGATATTGCAACAGAACAAGCCAATACGGCTAGTGCACAGGCGGAATCAGCAATCAACAGTGCCAACACAGCAACAACGCAGGCAGGAATAGCCACGTCACAAGCCAGTATAGCTACTGCTAAAGCCAGCAATGCTGAGACCTATGCGAATAATGCACAGACATATGCAGAAACAGCAAGCAGTCTGGAAGAGTCCGCACAAAGTTATGCCGAAAGTGCAAGCCAATCAGCAACATCAGCCAGCAAGTCAGCCACTCTTGCTGACATTTCTGCTCAAAGTGCAAATAGTGCAGCTGAAAAAGCAAATAATGCATCACAATATGCAGATGAAGCAAAAGCACTTGCTGAACAGTTTTCATCAGAAGTTGAGCAAATCCAAACCAACGCAACAGATATTTCTGATTTACAGGCTGAGTTTTTAAAGCCGAAGATTTATAAAACAAAAGGGTATTTTGACAAATCTCCAATGATTTTCAACCCATTATGGTATCCAATTACCGTTGAGAATAAACCAATAAGAATTACTGGGGTTGAAATAAAAGCCAAAGCAGAATCATCGGACACAATCATATTAAAAATATATGATTGTGAAAGTGGAAAAACCATTGCTGAAAGCACTGCACAAGATATTACAACAGATTACACAGATATTGTATTTGATTTTGATAATTTATATTTGCACAAAGGAGAATATAGGCTAAAATTTTATTGTAATTCTAAAATATCATATTCGGCAGTTAGTACCGCTACTGATTCCTATTCAGACGGATATATTAATAATACTGGCAGTAATTATTTATATTCAACTGGTAACAACAAATTATTAGGAACAATAAAATATAGTATATTAGAACCGGTGCGATTAGATGAAACATTGACATCGCAGGGCAAGGCTGCCGATGCAAAGATTGTCGGAGATAAGATATCTGAATTGTCCAATATTGAAAATATCAAAAATGCTGAAACGGTTGTTGATGTCATCGATAAAGATAATTATAAAAAATGGTTGACATTAGCAAGCGATTCAGATTTAACTGTAAATCCATTTCACATTGTCCACGGAGCAAGCAGTAACGCTGGATTTTTTGGCGGAAAATATCTATGTGTTAACAATAATCACACAACAGTTACATTATCATTTACGCTATCTGAAATTGCCAAGGGCGGTATTTATGTTTATATTTGCGGAAAATCCAAAACTGACGGTTCGTTTGTATTTAAACCAATCAAAGGATTTTCTACTGAAGGGCAACATTCATTAGATGTGGATTTAGCATACTACGATGTTTACAGTAATGTTGATGTTACGCAATATTCATTTCTGTTTGCTAATATCGGCGACACAGATTTAAAAATTGGTGATATAAAAATCAGTTATTTGCCATCTAACCAGTTTGACAAAGATGAACCTGTTTTAAAAATATTGGAAAACATAAATGGCAAAATTGATAGCATCGGAACACAGACCGATACTATGTTGGTATCGCCAAGCGGTGGCAAATATTTAGTACAAATAACCGACAGCGGAGAAGTTGTTGGTACACCAATTATTCCTGACAAAACGCTATTTATAGGAAACAGTCTGCTGTTAGGTAATAAAACATACGGTATGTGTGCTAGTGATGAGAATCACGATTATTACCATTATGTTACTGAAACTATCACAGCTAAAAATAGCGGTGCTACATATCAGAAATTAATGGGTGCAGATTATGAGGGTAAAACATCGGTTGATTCTGCACAAACGTGGTTAGATAATACATTGGCTAGTAATCTGTCTGATGATTTAGATTTGGTTGTTGTGCAATTAGGGGATAACGTCAACACAGCAGACAAAGGAAATACATTCAAATCATCTTGCAAGATGATGTTACAGTACATCAGGAATAAATGCCCATCAGCCCGTGTATGTTGGGTAGGTGAATGGTACGGCAGTGCTACTAAACAGCAGATAATTGCTAATGCGTGTGCTGAAACAGGCTGCACATTCATTAATATTGCTGATTTGGTAAAATCCGAAAACCAAAGTGCAATAGGAAACATTACACACCGTGAGGCATTAACCACTACAAAATATACAGTTGATAGCTACACTGATGATACAGACAATAAACAGTTAACAGTTGTATTCACAGTCAGCGATACACAATACACATCTATTGTCCCATATGAAGAATATACAGATAATGGCGATGGTACTATCAGTGTTACCGGATATTATGTTATCGTTAATTCGGGCGGTGTTGCATCGCACCCGGGCGACAAAGGTATGTTGGCTATTGCCAATAGAATTTGTTATACACTGGGAATTACCAACAGCGAAGATGAAATTGTGGAAGAGGTGTAAAAATGAACTACATAATAATGTTGTTAATTGTAGTCGGACTGGCTATTGCAGATTTTGCAACAGGTTGGATAAAAGGCTACTGTACAAACAGTTGGTCAAGTAAAATAATGCGTAAGGGCGGATTGAACAAGCTTTGTGAGATTATTGTAATGGCAGTGGCTATTGGATTAGACATAGGCATTGAAAAGCTTGGTGCATTTTATGGGCATCAGGAACTAAGCGGTATCGCAGGTGTTGTAACAGCAGTTGCAGTATTCGTTTACATAGCAATTATGGAATTGATATCTATATTGGAAAACTATTATGCAATAAACAACGATGCCAAATGGGTCGGAAAATTTGTTAAGCGACTAAAAATCTATACGGATAACGAAAACGAGGAGGAATAAATCATGTTAAAAGGAATTGACGTACACGGCGAATATCAGCCGAATATTGACTTTGCAAAAGTAAAAGCAAGCGGAATTGATTTTGTTATCCTGCATGCAGGATACGGTGATGCAATAAGTTACCCAAAACAAAAGGACCCCAAGTTCAATGACTATTACAGCCGTGCAAAGAAAGCAGGACTAAAGGTCGGTGCGTACTGGTATTCATATGCTCAGAGCGTTGATGCCGCTAAGCGAGAGGCTAAGAGCTGCATAGCAATGCTTAAGGGTAAACAGTTTGAAATGCCGATATACTTTGACCTGGAAGAATCATCTCAGTTTGCAAAAGGACGAGCTTTTTGCGACAGCATTGTCAAGGCATTCTGCAATGAGTTAGAAAAAGCCGGTTACTGGGCAGGGCTATATATTTCACGTTCGCCTTTGCAGAATTATATATCTCAATCAGTTGCAAAGAGATATGCTTTATGGGTTGCTGAATACGGCAGCAAATGCAATTACAATGGCAGTTATGGTATGTGGCAATACACATCACAAGGAAGAGTAAACGGAGTTAACGGCAATGTAGATTCAGACTACTGCTACATTGACTATCCGAAGTTAATAAAAAACAAAGGACTTAATGGTTATCCGAAGCAAAAAAAATCAAATAACAAAGCAACGGTTGAGAAGGTATCATCTAAACCGACTGCAAAGTCTAGCCCAAAGCAAGTTATATACACAGTAAAGAAAGGCGACACTTTATCTGCAATTGCTGCAAGATACAAAACCTCGGTTTCAAAATTGGTCAAACAGAACAATATTAAAAATCCGGATCTGATTTATCCGGGACAGAAAATTAAAATTAAATAGACATAATTACAGCCCTCTCAGTTAGTCTGAGGGGGCTGTTTTTGTTTGACAATCTACTTTTATCCTTTTATCGCTTTTTGAAATTTGCTCCGCCAAGCTGGCTGATAATCACCTTCGCCATAGCAGGGTTGGGGTTCTTGATGTTTACGGGGTATTCTAATTTTTTCTCAT